>JABMPP010000041.1 GCA_013202955.1 Candidatus Woesearchaeota archaeon
AAGCAATAGTAGCGGGACAGTTTTATGAGGGAAATGAGAAAGAGTTGAGAGAACAAATTAGAGAATGCTTTACCTCTTCATTTGGTCCTGGAAAACTTCCTGCTGAAAAAACAACTGGGGAGATAAAAGCTGTTATATCTCCTCATGCAGGTTTTTCTTATTCTGGCGCAGCAGCATCACATGTTTACAAAAAAATTGCTGAATCCAAAAAACCAGATGTTTTTTTGATACTAGGCACAAATCATACTGGGTTAGGCCAGACATCTGTTTGTTTAGATGACTTTGAAACACCGTTAGGTGTTGCTAAAGTTGACAAGAAGTTTGGAGAAGAGTTGGTGAAGAATTCAAAAATCAATAATGATCCAAGTGTTCATAAATTCGAGCATTCAATTGAGGTTCAAATTCCTTTTTTGCAGTTTATCTTTAATGATTTTAAGTTTGTGCCAATAGTTGTTTCATCCCCTGCATATCTTGATGAGATTGCAGATGCTGTTAGAAAAACAGTTAGAAAGACAGGAAAAAAAGTGTGTATAATAGTTTCAGGTGATTTCACTCATTATGGACTTAGCTATGGATTTTCTCCTTTTTCTGATAACATAAGAGAAAATATTGAAAAGCTTGATATGGGAGCAATAGAAGAAATAAAGAAGATGGGTGCAGAGGGATTTATCTCTTATGTCAATGAAACACATGCAACTATCTGTGGTTATCTTCCCATAGCATTGATGATAAAGATTCTTGGGAAAGGCGATGTAGAGTTATTGAAATATTATACTTCTGGCGATATTACCGGAGATCACAACACTTCTGTATCTTATGCAGGGATAGTTATTCGGTAAATTTATAAAGAAATAATCTTCTTAGTTAGCTATTGGGCCTGTGGTGTAATGGATAGCACAATCGGCTTCGGACCAACCTTTTAGGAAAAGGTTGACGAAAATAAGTGGGTTTCCTCACTTCGTTCGTCAAACCCACTAAAAAAGGGTTGGGAAGGGACCGGTTAATGGGGGTTCGAATCCTCCCAGGCTCATTCTTTTCTAATTTGTTACTATTTAATAGTCAAAAGATAAAAAGCTTTATATATAAGATATATTAACAAACGTGAATTAAGGTGATACCATGAACAAAAACTTAGATGTCGGAAGAGGAATTAAAAATTTATATGAAGCTATTGAAAATTGCAATAAAATTGAAGGATTAAATTTTCATGTTAATAATGGTATAAATCCAGTAAACAGTGTTTATCAATTTCTACAACAAAACATTCCAGATATTTCTGATATTGACTTAACAGAAAGAGGTTTAAGAAAAGGATTAGAACATGATCTAAAGGCCATAAATGGTGAAGAAACACAAAAATACACAAAAAGAACATTAGATGTTAGCGCAAGAGTTTTATACAACATGGCAGAAAGTAAATTAGATACAGAACAAACCCAACAGGCTCTAGAAACAGTTCTTGGAATTGTAGGCGCTTTTGATAGCAGAAATGAACAAACTGGCTATATGAATACATTTTCAGGATTGCTTAAATCAGACACAAAAAGTAAGGTTATGCAACAGGTTATTACTGAAGGATTGCCTAAACTCTTGGAAGTTTCTGATGATCCAATGAAATTAAGATGCGCATTAAACGCAATCTTGGTTGCTTGCGGAACAATCCAGATGAGATATTATCAGAGCGAGATAAGTGAAGATCAAATACCTGACAAAATTAACTCTGAATTGAGTGAAATATTTGAGAGATATCTTTAAATTTTAATTTTATTTTTTCTTATTTTTCTTATTTCTAATCGAAAGTTTTATATATAAAAACAAATACTAATATACATATTAGTATATTAATAGGTAAAAATGATTGAAAACGAAGGAAGAATCCAGAATCATCTGCTCATATTAACAAATGAGCTGGATCATTTTGGAGATAGATATATGGAAAAAGTCAATCCTGAAGAAAGAAAGGGATTCAAGAAAGATGTAGATACATTAAGAGAAGAGCTTTTTCATATTATTAACCTAAACAAGAAAATAAAAGAGATAATTGAGAGATCCTACTCTTAAAATGGGGAAAAAAATATCATACAAAACAATAAAGAGCAACACAAACTTGCTCCAGTTTGACACCTTTAAAGAGATGGTGATAGCTAATTCTGTGAAAAATGTTCCCAATAGACTGAAAACCACAACAGGGGAAACAAATTTACCATTAGACTTTTTTTGTTAATCAAAAAGTTTAAATAAATTAGCATTAACTTCTAAAGATATGGTTAAAAAGGGGCTATTGTTAGTACTTCTTGTAATTTTTTCATATTCAGTTATGGCTCAAGATTTAGAAACATTTGGAGCAACTGAGATGGGAATAGCTCCACCACCACCACCAGAAACAGCTGCAGATGAATTAGAAAGATTTGATGCTGAATTATTATTAAAGGATTATAACACAAAGGAATTAATCAGTGATATTCACATTACTGTTGAGCTTTATGATAAAACAAATAACAAAATAACAAAAACAATAAAATATGTTGGAGAAGATGGGTTATTAAAGCTTGGATTAGAGCCTGTTTTATGGGATATTGTGTTGAAAGTTGATGAATTGACAACTCTTGGTAAAGATTATTATTTTAAATCAAATTATGATGTCTCTGGAAACTTTAATGATACAATATATGTTCTTCCTGTTGGTAGTGTAAAAGGTATTGTGTATGATAAATCAGGGGATGTTATCTCTGATGCTAATATTAAGTTTGAATGTGGTTCAAGTTATGGAGAATTAGAGGAAAAAACCTCTGATAAATATGGTTCTTTTGTGAATTACTGGCTTCCTGTTGGAACATGCAGAGTTACTGCAATGTATGGCAAAGCAATTGGCTTTAATGATGTTGAGTTGAGAAATGGTGATTTAACTAACCTAGATATTACTTTGAATAAATCATTGGTGAAAAATAGATTGAGTCTGATCTGGATAGCGATTGTTGCGTTATTGTTTATAGTTGCTTATCTTGCTGTTCCTTTATTTAGGAAGAAAGATAATCTTGTTGTCAAGGAAATTGATGAAGGTAAAACCATTAATAAAAGAGAAAAGGATATTTTGGGATCATTGAAAGAAAGAGAAAAAAAGGTTGTTAATTTCCTATTGGAGCATGATAATAAAAGCAATCAGGCCAATATTATAAATAATACTGGCATTCCTAAAACAACAATGCATAGAGTGTTTGATTCTTTGGAGTCCAGAAACATCATAAAGATAGAAAAGATTGGGAAGCTAAAGAAAGTTGAATTAACAGGTTGGTTTCTTGACAAAGAGTAAATGGACTGTTATTTGAGTTTTAATTCTAATTTGGACTGTTATAACCCCTTATTTAACACATCAAGTCCTCTCAAGCTATATATATTTGGTTTGATTTACTAGTGTTATCATAATTTAAAAAAAGAGGTCACAAAAGACTGGAGGTCAGTTAAAATGAAATTAAAAATATTAGGAAGTTTGATTATAATGCTCTTTATGGTATCAATGGTACTAGCAGAGGCAACAAAACCAACATTAAGTGTGAGTGAAGCCTTACAAGGAACATCAGTTGATGAATTAATAGAAGAACACATTTGCAGCAGTGTTGAGAATAGTGCTGAGATATGCACAGCTGATTATAATCCTGTATGTGGAAACAATGGCCAAACTTATAGCAATGGATGCGGTGCATGTGCAGCTGGAGTTGAGTCATGGACAAGCGGAGAATGTGAACAAGCTTGCGTTGGCGAAGGAGAAAGTTTGAGCGCAGTTACTGCAAATAATAATGATGTTTGTTGTGAAAGACTTGTGCAATTTATTCCAACAGGTGAAAATGGAGAGATGATGATTGGAACAAGGGGAATTTGTGTTGAACAACAACATACAAAATGTGAAGACACAGATGGTGGCAAGGATTATTATGAACAGGGTAAAACAATTGAATGGTATGAAGACTATGAAAGAGTTTATGTTGATAAATGTGTTCAGGATTATCTTGATGAAACATATTGTGATTTCAATAGTGGGGAAGTAGAATCAATAAGTTATAAATGCCCAAATGGATGTGAAAATGGTGCATGTATTCAAAACACAGTTGAGTATGTTGAAATTGGAGAGAAATTCAAGCTATCAAAAGGTGAAGAAGCAGTTGTTATTGATCATGAAAAGATGAAAATAAAATTAAACAACATATTAAATATATGTGCTGAATCAGGATCTGTTAATGACAAATGCATTAAAACAGTGGATGTAGTTGTTGAAATGGATTCTTTATCAAGAACAGAAGCAAATATAGGCACAAGGTTCAATTTAAATCTTGGAGAAAGCAAAGAGATCTTTGGCGTAGCACTTCATTTCTTAGAGTCTGATGATAAATCAGCTGTATTTGTTGTAGAAAAATCAACACCAATTGAAAAAGGTTATGTTGATGTTGATATAACACCTGTGACAAACAAAATTCATTATGGGGAAGAAGCATCTTATGTTATAACAATTACTGACAATCATCCAGTTGTTGCTATAATGTGCATAACAGCTCCTTGTCCACAACCTGAGCAGGAAATTTACACTTATCAAATCAAAGTAAACAATCTGCCTTTTAATAAGGAATATGAGAAAGAGATTAAGGTAAGGGCAGGAAAATCAGTTTCAACAAAGCTGATAGTTATTCCATATCAATTGATTGATGAAGGTGGGGTTGCTTTAACAGGAAATGTTGTTGCTGAAAGTGTAGCTGTTAGTAATAAACCTGTTAATAAAGAAAGAACAGTTGCATTGAGAAAAATAACAAACACTATAGCATCACAGGCTTCAGAGCAAGCAGTCGTAGCTACATCAACCAAGATTGCGCCTTCTTTTTACAAATCATATAAATTTAATGTGGATGTAAAATTAGATGGCAATCCAACAATACAAAACAGTGCACATGCAATACTCACATTAATGCCAAGAGTAGTGCCAAATCCAGATCCTTTAACACCCCCAGATTTTCCAACAGAAGAAGAAACCACAATTTCTCTTCATAGGGGTTGGAATCTAGTCAGCTTGCCTGGCAAGCTTGTTAAGTTCTTGTCAGGTTCTGACACCAAGTTCCTAGGTTTTGTCTATCTCAAGGATGAAAAGAAGTATGTATCAATTCAAGAAGCCCATAAGATTCTTGGAAGCAAATTCAATGAATATCTTGCAAAGAATGCTTTCTGGATATACTCTTATAAGGATACAAAGATGAAACTGAAGATTGATATGAAAATATCCTATAGTGGAACTGAATTGGGTCAGGGTTGGAATCTTGTTTCAATTACTGAAGATATGCTTGGTGGCTATTTAAGTGATGTATCAGGAACATGTAACTTTGAGAAACTCTATTTATGGAATGCAGATAATCAGAAATGGGAAAAAATCAATGAAGATTACCAATTTTCTGATGATGAGCTCTATAAAGGATTTATAACAAAGATTACACAAGACTGCATTTTAGGAGGAGTGACTGTTTCAACAGCAGATATTCCAGCATTTGAGGAGGAATAAAATGATTAAAGAAATAGTAATGGCAAACGTTTTTATCACTCTTCTTTTGCTTGCAGGATGTGCAGAGCAAAGCTGTGATGGGGCATTAATTGATGGACAATGTTGCGATCATGTCTGTAAAATAGCATGTCCAGATGGTTTTGTAGAAGGAAGCTGCAATTGTGAATGCATTGAATTAGGAGAAGATATGAATCTTGATGATTTATTCGAAGATGCAGGAGATATTGAACCACCTATATTACCAATTTAATTTTTTTTCTTCTTTTTTTCTCTTTTTTTTTCAAAAACTTTATATACAAACGTAGTTAAATTACTTCTATGGCAAAAAAGGATATAACAGCCGGATTAACAGTAAAGAAAGAAGATGATATGCCTGAATGGTATTCTCAGGTTGTGCTTAAGTCAGAGCTTGCAGAATATTCAACTGTAAAGGGATGTATGATAATAAGACCTTATGGGTATGCGATTTGGCAGAAGATTATGGATTATTTTAACAAGAGACTAGAAAAATTAGAGGTTTCAAACGCTTATTTTCCTATGTTTATTCCTGAATCATTTTTTAAGAAAGAGGCAGAGCATGCAAAGGGATTTTCCCCAGAGGTTGCATGGATTCAAAACAAAGATGAGGATAAAAAAGAAAGACTTGCATTAAGACCAACATCTGAAACAATAATATATGATTCGTACTCAAGATGGATTAGATCATGGAGAGATTTGCCATTAAGAATGAACCAGTGGTGCAATATTGTAAGATGGGAAGTTAGTGATGTAAAATTATTCTTAAGATCAAGAGAATTTCTTTGGCAGGAAGGTCATTGTGTTTATGAAACAAAGAAAGAGTGTGACAAAGAAACATTAATGATATTAGATGAATACAGAAAACTAGCAGAAAATTTGCTTGCTGTTCCTGTTCTTACAGGAAAGAAAACAGACAAAGAGAAATTTGCTGGCGCGTTGTACACAACAACTATTGAGGCATTTATGCCTGATGGAAAAGCTATACAGCTAGGCACAAGCCATAATCTTGGCCAGGGCTTTGGAAAAGCATTTGGGATAAAATATCGTGGAAAAGACGAAAAATACAACACACCATGGCAGAACTCATGGGGATTCTCAACAAGATTAATCGGAGCATTAGTTATGCTTCATTCTGATGATAAAGGATTAGTTCTTCCTCCTAGTATAGCACCAACACAGGTTGTTATTGTTCCAATATTATTTGATAAAACAAAACAAAAGGTTATGAAGAAAGCAAAAGAACTGAAATCAAAACTAAAAGCATTCTCAGTTAAGCTTGATGACAGGGATGAGTATTCACCAGGCTGGAAATTCAATGAATGGGAGCTGAAAGGAATTCCTGTTAGAATAGAGATAGGTCCTAAAGATATTGAGAATAAGCAGGTTGTTTTGGTGAGAAGAGATAATGGAGAGAAACAAGCTGTGAAGATTACTCAAGTTAACAAGAAAGTAAAAGATATTCTTGATAATATGCAAAAGAGCCTTTTCAAAAAGGCAAAGAAGTTTTTGGATGAGAATATATTACCAGCAAATAACTGGAATGAATTTATTAGTATTATTAAAGCAAGGAAAATAGCAAAAGCAAATTTTTGTGGCGAAGTTGGGTGTGAGAATCACATAAAAGACAAAACAGTCGGCGCAACCTCAAGATGTATTGATGTAGAGAAAAAAGGAAAATGCATACACTGCGAAAAAGAATCTAAATTCTTAGTTTATTTTTCAAAGAATTACTAAAAAGATTTTTCTGAATAAATTTTTAGAGATAGATATAACGCCGAGGCCCGGATTTGAACCGGGATACCCGTGAGGGAACAAGCTCTCAAGGCTAGCGCAGTACCAGATTGTGCCACCTCGGCATAGAGAGTAGAGGAAATATCTTGTTATTTAAATCTTTTTAAATATTAAAAAAAGAGAAAGAAAAAATTAAAATTTATTCAAAAACCAATACTTTTATTGGCATGCCTTTCATGACATCAACAAGAACTCCAATAGCATCTGCATTTAATTTACAGATATACTCTTGTTCCCATGAATTACTTTCAAATCTGAATACTTCGCATAAAGGAGTTTCAGTATATGTTTTTGAAAACAATAATTCTTCTTCACACCATTCATCAGCTGGACAATTTTGGCTTTCATAATCAATTACTTCTATTTCATTAACTGCTGCATAAGCGTCTCTTTTCCACGCAGCATTGTCACTTGCTTTTCCTGTTATATTACCATTAAATAATATTATTAAACCAACAACTGCAACAATAGCAACAATGGCAAGAAGCGCCATAGAATTCTTATCATTTTTATCCATATTTTTCACCTCTGTTAATATGATTAATACTTTCTTGATTATATATATAAACTTTTTTATTTTCAAAAGATTTTATGAATCTTTCCTATTTAAGGAAAAAGATTTAAAAAGAAGGATAATTGCTGTTGTTATAATGGTTTTAGGCATAATGATTATAACATTTTAGCCTAAATAAAGCTTCGCAGAAGAAGCACGTTTGAATCACTGTGTGCAACTTTACACTAAAAATTTGCAAAGCAAATTTTGGTGTGCCAAAAATCTTTGATTTTTGAGCATGTTGCACTTCGGTATCAAATCACGAACGATTTGCTCGGTTGGTGTAGTCTAATGGTTTCGTCCATTAATACCGAAGTGGGTTTCGCTTTGCTCAAGCCCACTAAAATAAAGCTCGGTTGGTGTAGTCCGGTCAATCATCTCGCCCTCTCGAG
Organism: Candidatus Woesearchaeota archaeon; assembly: GCA_013202955.1. Classification (GTDB taxonomy): domain Archaea; phylum Nanobdellota; class Nanobdellia; order Woesearchaeales; family JABMPP01; genus JABMPP01. The sequence continues at coordinate 8,291 of JABMPP010000041.1, forward strand.
GCGAGGACACGGGTTCGAACATAGTCACTGGCGTTCGTAGCTTTCGACGCCAGGACATCGAAAGTCCCGTACCGAGCATTAAATGAACTTAGTTAGAAGAGCATTTGAAAAGAAGAAGAAGCATATCCTGTTTTATGCATTCCTTTTAACAGTTTTTACAGCATTTGTTAATGGGCTTACAATTTTTTATCTTCCAATTTATCTTAAGGATATTGGATTAAGTGGTTTTCAAATAGGAATACTTTTTTCAATATCCGTTGTTGTTGGTTTTATTTTTGTGTTTCAGATAGGTGTGTTGACAGACAGGTTTTCAATCAGAAGATTAATTGCTATTGGTTTATCTTTGATGGCGCTTTATTCAATTGGATTTGCTTTAACAAAATCATTCTGGTTATTGCTTGTATTCTTTTTTATCTCTGGTTTTGGGTATTATCTTCATGCATTATCTTTGGATAGTTTTACATTAAAGATGGTAAAAGAATCAATGGGAAGAATGCTCGGAATTTATTCTGCATTCAAATCAATTCCTTTTGCTGTTGGAGCTTTATTGGGTGGGTATGCATTATATTTATTTGGATTTAAAGCTATGTTGATTATATCAGCAATTTTGTATTTAATTTGCATTTATCTTGTATTTTATATCCCAAAAACTTCAAAGAAAGTTGAAGAAGTAAAAACCTATTTCAAGGATTTTTTTAAGCCCAAGATATTGTTTTTCTCATTCCTTATTTTTATTTTTACTCTTCATTGGGGTGTTGAGAAGGTATCATACACTCTTTTTTTGAAGGAGAACCTAGGATTAAGCATGATCCAAATGAGCTGGTATATAGCAGTTCCAATTATTTTTTTAGGATTAGCCTCAATGTGGTTTGGAAAAGGATTTGATACTCATTTTTCAACAAAGAGATTATTAGTTATTAGTTTTGTTGTAAGTGGGTTAGGATTTGCTTTGCTTGCAATGACAACAAATCCATGGATCTCTGTTTTCTTTAGAATAATGCATGAGATAGGTGATGGTGCTTTTATGGTGTTTGTTTTCATAGGAGCTAAATCATTTTTTAGCAGATATAAATTGGGTGGAAGTTATGGCTTAATAACAATTGTTACAATAGCAGGTGCGTTTTTTGGTTCTTTGATATTCTCCCCAATAGGTGCTACTTATGGATATCATGTCCCACATATAATTACAGGAATTTTAAGCTTTGTTGCTGGATTTTTTATTTTATTATTCAAGAAGGAATAAGACATATCTTTATAAGCGGTTAATAGTTCTTTCTGTGTATGCAAGGTCCGTCAATGGGAATATCTTTAGTTCCAAATTTGATTACACAACCGGAATTAAGGCAACAGCTAGAGACAAAACTTGAATATATTAGAGCTGCCACTGAAAAGCCTAAGAATGATAAGGAATTAATAAAAGATATCAAGAATATTTATTCTGAACACAGTTTTATAGAATCTCCTAAATTAGAAGAAGCATTGCTCGAAACAACTGATAAATTTAAAGGGAGGGACATTAGAGAAATATTTTTTCGAACAACATCACCTGAAATGGATCACTCTTTGCTTACTGCTGTTGATGCACACAGAGACCAATTTAGAAAAAGCCAAGACCCTTTTGTTGTTCATCCATTCCAGGTTGGTTATATTTTGCATTGTTTGGGCTTAAATGAAAAAATAGTTATCGGAGGAATCTTACACGATACTGCTGAAGATAATCCTGAATCAATGCTTTTCCAGTTGAACAGAATATATGAAAATTATGGTCCTTATGTTGCAATGTTGGTTAATGCTGTTTCTGCCAAACCAATTCAGGATGGTGTTGTAAAAGACATTGAATTGTATAATGGAGTAAAAATCTTTTCAGAATTTGTTAAAAACAAAGATGTATTTGCAGTAAGAGGTGTTGATAATGTTACAAATCTTTTGACTGTACAATACCTAGATTCTAAAAATGGGTTGCCATCTATTGAAGTGCAAAAAGCATATATTAAAAAAACAATTAGACATGATTTGTCAATTGTAAAAGAACTTGATGGAGATTATGGCCTTGATCTGGAATTTTTTCCTTATATAATGGATCTTATTAAGCCTTATCTTCCTTTAGTTATTAATGATTTATCACCTAAAGAAAAACTTATTTTAGGTCATGGAGACAATAAAATTTAAAAAGTTATTATTACTTTGAAAAAGGTTATGAGGAGTTTGGAGAAGAATGACAAATAAAAAATTTCCAGAATATGACTGGATACAGAATAGGATTGATGATTTAAATAAAACAAGAAGTGATTTGGAGGAAATAGGAAAAAATATAGGTCCTAAAAATCCATTTTTACGTGAATCTATTAAAGAAATAATAGATATTTATCTAGAATATTATAATGAGTCTGTTAAAATTGCAAAAAAAGAAAACATTCCTATATCTTTATTTGTAAGAGATGAAACGCATAATGGAATAAGATATTTTGTTATAACAGAAGAAGAAGAAAATCTAAACAATTTGATTACAGATTCGTTACTTGGTCATTCACAAGATTTAGCTGAAATGATTAAATATGTATGTGTGTGTGATATTAAATTTGCTTAAATGTTAAGGAGAGTCTGAAATGAGTGAGAATATATCAAAACAAGATCTGAATAAAGAACCAATAATGAAAATTTCTGATGATGTGAAACCTATAAATTTAAATGTGTTTGATGATCTTGATAAATTGCTTTCTACAATGGAATATATTATAATTGCTCACCCAAAACTTCTTAAATATGAAATAAAAGATTATATTTTTGGGATGTTATTGTGGATTAAAAAGTCAAAGTCAAGGTCGCATACATAAAAATCAAAAATGATTTTTGGTCGCGACTTAGCATTCACTAACGTTCATGCCAAGGTCGCATAATCTGGTATTGCGGTCGCCTCGAAAGCGACTGTCTTCGGACACATAAAAAACACTGCTGAGGTCGCATAATCTGGCATTGCGGCGGTCTCGAAAACCGCTTTCCTTTGGGATATCTCGGTTCAAATCCGGGCCTCAGCGTTTTTTGGTGCAAGAAATCCTTTGGATTTCTTTGCATGCAGGTTCAAATCCTGCCCTTGGCGCTTTACTGAAAGTTCAAGTCCATGTTCTACAGAACTTTAACAAAAAGTTTAAATCCTAAAAAATAAGGAAAAAGTATTTTAATGTGTAAGATATATCATAAGTAAAGAAGAGGTATAAGGGTTGGGAGTATATAACATGAAATGGAAGAACTTAAATGATACACAGAAATTAATGGTTTATACCATTATAGCTATTGTTGTTGTTGGATTAATTTCTTTAGGTGGTGTTATTGGTATTGGAATATACACTACAAATGAGATTACAGCAATTGATAATGAAATCAAAGTTCTAAGTGATAAAATAGCATTTTTTGATAATAATGCCTGTGTTTATTATGAAGATGGTGATATAATAATTAGTAATAATTCAAGTGGAACTGACTGTAATGAAATAGCAAAAAGATTAGGGGAAGAGAATCCTAAGAAATTAACAAATGAGTAAGAGTTGAACGAATAGTTTAAAGGTTGATTTATATGGGATTAAAATGTTTATTTGGACATAAATGGTCTAAACGGGGAGGTCCTCGTCATGTTGGGGATGGTACTTTTGAACAAACATTAGTTTGTACAGTTTGTCAAACAGTAACAACAACTAGGTCTTAGATTATACCTGCAGGTTATGATTATGAAAGATGAAATAAGCAAGAAAGCTTTGAAAGTTTCTATAATTAGTTCCATCATATTTTTCTTGTTTTTCTGTTTAATATTCTGGGTTGAATTAGAAGAAATTTTCTCTAATTTTTCTGATTTAGATATAATATCAATCGCGGATTTAGGTGTATCATTGATTATTGGTATTATAATAATTGGATTAATATCTTTTTTTATTTCAAAATCTGTAATAAAAAGTGGGGTTGAATTTAGAGGGTTGCAATGGTTCTTTCTTTTTTTTGGCGTAATAACTGGGTTTGGAAATTTATTATTCTGGTTAATAATGTATGGAATAAGTATGGGAGATAAGGAGTATTTTTTTTCCATAAAAAGTTTTACAGGAGAGTTTATATTTGGGGAATAGTAATGTTTATCTTGTTTGTTATTTCGATTTTGTTTATTGTTGGGTCATATGAAGCGAGTTTATGATTATGAAAGAAAAATTTAAAACAACACCAAAACAAAAAGCAATTATAACAGCTTGGGCAACATTTGGCTTCTTATATGGGGGTATGGAAGGTGGTATTGGGGGAAGCATTGGTGGGACTTTACTTTGTTGGTTTGTGTCATTCTCATATTATTATGTGGAAAAATTCAAAAAAGATAATGGAAAAGATTAAATAGGAAATTTTTTATATAAAAAAATTCAAATATAAAATATGGCAAGATATCATAAAAAAAAAATGTCAAATAAAAGGTTTCATAAATATCATAATAAGCCAAAGAGAGAATTTAGTTTTGCAAAAAATTTTTATAAGTTCAAAAAATTTGTTTTAAAACATCCATTAATTTCTTCTATGGGAAGTATCATCTTATCAATATACATATTTAAGATAAAAACAAGTGTTGCTGAATTTAAGCTTTTAATTATTCTTCTTGCATTTTTACTTAGTTTAACTGGATTTATGATACTGAGTATATGGTTCCTAAAGAAGGTAAAACAATTTGAAAGGTAGAATGAAATGATAGATTGGGAAAAAATAATAGCTACATTTATTGGGATGGTTGTATTTATAATATTGTTATTATTTGCAAAAAAACAGTTTTTTGGATAAAGAGAATAGTGAGTTTATGATTATGAATAAAAAGTCTAAGAATAAGGGAGAGATTTATTGTATCTATTGTGGAGAAAATAAGAGTTCTGGACATTCTGAAGAATGTTCTTTAGTTACAAAAACAATACCTGAGGAATTTGATTTCCTTCGACCAGTAAAGGGAAATACTGAACATAATTTAAGTTTAAAAAGAACAGTAATGTTAATAACTCAGAGATATGAAGGGGAAAAAGCATTTATTGGTCCAAAAAATAAGAAGATTTACAAAAGAGTATTTTACGAACAGATGGCATGGACTGTGAGAGTATGGACTCTTGGAATGAAGCTTCTTGAAGATAAAAGGAATAAGTTTAATTCTTTTTTTATTGATTGGAAATTAAAAAGATTAGACAAAAAATGTAGGAAGGGAATAGAAGCTCTTACAGAACTAGGTAATTTTTCAGAGAAAGATGTTAATGATTTATTATTACATGAAAAAGTTATTTCTCATAAACCAATAGATACAGATGTAATTCCTGTTTGGAGAAATGAAAAAACAAAAGAGTTATTCTATTCAATAATTGATTAAAACTGAAAAAGAGGGGAAGTTGAAAGATGATAACATTAGAATATATATTAGATCATATGGAAGAAGTTAGAAGAATTATGTTAATTGTAATTGCAATAGCTTTTGTTATAGGGGGTAGTATTTACTTTAATAAACAAAAGAAATAGATGAATCCTAAGATGTTAACAAAAGAGTAAGAGTTGAACAAATAGTTTACAGCATGTCCTTGGCGCTTATATAACACATTCTCCATTAGAACAAGAATAACCATCTAAACAGTCATCATAGGGATAATAATCCTCATCCCCCTCATCATCCTCACGTGGTTGACAATCTGAATTTTCTATGGGAAATATCACAACTTCTGAGCACACATCTCCGTCACAAACAATCTCTGGGTCCCCAACATTATAATGCAATATAATCATACCATTGCTATCAACTTCTTCAAAACTAAATTTTGCAATATTTACAGAATTACCACTTAAATAAAATGTTTCTGGACCTTCATATTCTAAATTAGATGGTGTTACAGAATAATCATCCAATAATGTATCAAGTACACATTCAGGAATTATATGATAAATAGATAAATCTTCATATTCCTTATATTTTCCAATTTTAATCTTAAATCCATTACCTGTTTGGTGACAATATGGGTCGGGGATATATGTGTCAACATATTTTCTTTCACATGCCTCGGGTTTCATGTTTTTTTGTTCACATATTTCTCCTAATAAACTAATGCTTTCATCTTCTGCTAGAGTTGCTATAACTGGAGAGCATCCAATATCTGAGTGTTTTTTTTCTATATCAGCACCGTTTCCTGTTCCAGTTAAATAAAAATCAAGTTTTTTGTCTTTTATCTCAAGGCATTCATAATAAGGAGCGTCTATATCAAAGCTGTCTGCTCGAAATGCATCTATTAATCCTTTTTTTCCAAACAAAAAAACATTTTCTGGTGAGCCAGATATAATTGTGCTGTCTATTTCAGGTATATTAAGAATCAATGCTCTTTTTCTGTCTAAAAAATAAATTTCTTCTGCGTCACAAATACCTGGATAGGTTTTTTCTTCTCTTTCTCCAAAATTTCTTGAAATTGCAGCTACTGACCCAGTTAAGTCAGCCTTAAACATCTGCAACTCTGTTTCGCATCTGTTTTCCTGCAGATCATTCATTGCTCTGAATCCAAAAACACCTGTAAGAACAATCACAACAGCAGCTATAATATACATCAATGTTCCTGAAACAAACTGACCTCTTTTATTCATATGTTTCATAAAAAATCAGTTGTTTATATTTCTTTTGATTAGAAATGTTTTAGGATATCTTCTTTATATTTGTCTGCAATGCTTTTATTCCTCAGAACAACAACATTTATCTGTGTTTTTATAAAAGAGAGATCTGTAAATTCTTCTAGAATCTCAGGACTTACTGTTTTTTTGATATTTGAATAAAGTGAATCTATTTTCTTTGTTATCACATCTGGAAAATATATCTGAACAACTGTGTTATTAATAATCATTAACTCAAAACCTAAATCCTGTTTTACCCCAAGTTTTATTTTAACATCAAATTTTCTTTTTGAATAAAATGAAAATATTTTATCTACAAATGTGTTCTTATTAACCAATGCATAATTCTTGCTTTGTTTCAGCCAGGAATATAAAACATCTTTTTTTGGTTTTACAGGACCAGACAAAGGCAGCAAATGTGTTGTCCAAAAATAGTTTTCACTGTATCTTTCTGTAAAATATTTTAGTTTTAAGCCATTTACCAGAAATTCATATAACTCAAACAGATTTTCAAAAGATATTTTTTCAATCTCTCTTTTTTCAAACAGGTTAAAAACAGATTTCTTTGATTTTTTTAATTGTTGAACAAACCCTTCAAGCTTTGTTATATAATCATCACTTATTATGTATTCTTTTCCCATCTTAACCAGAACCTCTTCCTTACACATCTCTTTGACTGCTTTGTGTATGGCCTGGTATGAAACCTTTTGGTTGTAGTTTTTTGTAAGAATATTTTTTATTTTTATCACTGAAAGAGCTTTTGAACTCATCAATATCTCTAACACAAGAACCTTTATGCTCTTTTTTTGTTTATTTGTTATGGATATCTCAAACATGCTACTCTGGAATTATTGTTTTAATTTAAACCTTTTGGTTGTAGTTTTGTAACAGAGAATAAATAAACAATTTTTCATATTACTATTGTATGGAAGAAAAAAGACCTTTCTGGGAGCCATTCAAAAAATATAATAATTCTACTTCACTTATTAAGTCCAGAATTCTTCCAATGATTGATGACTTGTTTGACGAAACTGATTCTTTTTATATATGGATGTTATTTTCAGATCCTGAGATGTTTATTAGGTTATACAAAAGAGAAAACTTTGTCAATAATAAATTTGAAAACAATCAGCAAACAAATTACGCAAATGCATTTTGTTTAATTATGCAAACTAAACACTCTAAAAAAAGAGATATTACAGATAATCTAATTATGGGTGATTTAAAAGATCTTGATATGATAGAAAACTCATTAGGAAAGGATATTTTTAGACAAACGTTAAACGATATCCAATATATTAACTACTTCTTTTTCAAAGAAGAAAGCAATCAGAATAGAGCTGAGAAATTTCCTTTGATATATTCAAGATTATTATATGGTTTTGAAGTTTCTGATATGATTCTTTCAGAATATCCCTCAAAAGAAGATGAAAGAAAAAGAGAAAGGTATAATAATCTTGTTTCATTAGGAGTTGATATTTCTAAACAGGATTTTATTCCTCTTGACAATATGTTGAGCAATTTGAGAGAAATACCAAAAGTTCTATCTAAATTAAACGAATTAAATCCAAAATTGCCTTTAGAAAAAATAATAAATTTTTTGTCTTATTATCACTCTGATTTAGCTAAAACACAGAAATCTTAAAATAAAGATTATATTCAGATTCTAAAAAAATAGTGCCGATGGGGGGATCTGAACCCCCGGCTTCTACGTGGCTCCGCACTATCTTGTTTGTTCATCGACCCTAAGGTCTCATCGCTCAAATGCTTATGAGCGTAGCACTCTAACCAGACTGAGTTACATCGGCAATTGTTAATGAAGAAAAATAATAGTTATAAAAAGGTTTTTATTTTTTCAAGAACTTTGCCCATCTCTCCTTCTTCATAATTAGAATGCGTCCAGAGCAACTTAAAATCATCTTTTTCATATTTAGGCATTATATGCAGATGAACATGGCCAACTTCCTGTCCTGCTGCTTTTCCATTGTTGATCAATATGCTGTAACCTTCTGGTTCAATTGCTTTTTCAACAGCCTTGCTTACTTTATTTGCAGCTGACATTAATGTTGATGCTTCATCTTCAGGCATTTCATTGAACTTTTCATAATGTTTCTTAGGAATAACCAATGTATGCCCTTTGTTTGCAGGACTAATATCAAGAAATGACAACACATTCTCATCTTCATAAACCTTAGAGCAAGGAATATCTCCTTTTACAATTTTACAAAATATACAATCTTCCATTTTATGTACCCTAAAAAAATGAATGGACGGACCGGGATTTGAACCCGGGGCAACTCGATTTCTGGACTTTAGTCCAAATTCAAAAAATCTGGATTTTTTGTATGCCAACCGAGCATTCTACCAGGCTGAATTACCCGCCCATTGATTAAAATCAAGAATAATGATGAATTTAAATACTTTGTTGTTAAATTTAGGTATAACTTACCATTCTAATATACAAAAAGTAATATTTATATAGTAGTCTAACATTCTATACTACCAGGGGGCAAGATGGTAATATTATATGACCGATTTAACTTATCAGAAGACATATTTGAGATAATTTTTGCTACAAATCAACAAAGGATAGTAGGCAAGACTCTGATAAAATATGTTAAAGAGAATGGTGGCGAAATAGGAAAAACCCAAATGTCCTTGTTTGCTACACAATTGCATGACGGAAAACTAGTTACTGAGATTGATGATGAGCCTTATAGGGGCAAAAGTGTCAAGATGTCTTATAACAAAAGACAGTTTTATGACAGAATTTTAACACCTATGAAGAGCATGGGAATAATTGATTATAATCTCTACAAAAAGACATATTCTTTGAGTGAGAACTTCAATAAGGATCTTGTAAGAATTGCATTAATGTGGACAAGAGAGTTAAGAAGACCTTTAGTAGAAATTAAGAAGAAATAAATTTATTTGACTGCTAATCTTACATCTCCATCATGAACAGTTTTTCTTCCAGAATGCTTTGCTATTCTAACAGCTTTTTCAGCTATCTCTGCTCCTCTGTCTTCCAAAAATTGTGCAAATGCTTCCATAGCCTCCATGCTAACTCGTCTTGCACCAGCATTCTCTAGAATACGTCCAATAGGTGCTCTTGGTATTATTCCGATTCTTTTAGGCATTTTAAATCCCCCTTTTCCTTTATTAGAGTTTATACAACACTGATTTATAAATTTTTTTATTCTTAGCTGGTTTTTTGGTAAAATATGAGCTATTAAGCTTTGTTTTCTCTGATAATAAATTTTAAATAGTCATGATGTTTATTTCTACACATGAAGGAATTGATTTTAAAATATGCGTTGCAAAATGCTGTTTTGTATAAAGGGAAAGCAAATGAAAAAGCCGTGCTAGGAAAAGTGTTTTCTGAGAATCCTGATGTAAGGAAGAATGCTAAGGAAGTTATTAAACAAATATCAGAAACTGTTAAACAAGTCAATTCCATGAAACCTGATGAACAGAAGGAAAAGTTAGAAGAATTGGCGCCTGAATTACTAAAGAAGAAAAAAGTAAAGCAGAGAGATATATTTGGGTTTCTTAATGTTAAGGGAAAAGTGGTTACTGCATTTCCTCCTGAGCCAAGCAAATATCTGCATATTGGACATGCAAAAGCATTATTCTTGAATTATGAATTAGCTAAGAAGAATAAAGGGGAATTTATTCTTAGATTTGAGGATACAAATCCAACACTTGCTAAAAAAGAGTTTTATGATATTATTCCTGATGATGTAAAATGGTTAGGAGTTAAACCAGATAAAATAGATTATGCCTCAAAACACATGGATAAGTTCTACAAGCATGCTGAGGATTTGGTTAAAAAAGGAAATGCCTATGTTTGTTTGTGTAATCAAGATATGATTAAAGAAGGAAGAGCAAAAGGTGCTCCTTGTAAAGATAGAACTTATGATGTAAAAAAGAATCTTGAGCTCTGGAAAAAAATGTTTTCAATGAAAAAAGGAGAAGCTAATTTACGATTGAAGATAGATTTAGAGCATCAAAACACAACAATGAGAGATCCAACAATAATAAGAATAATTGATGAAAAACATGTTCTTCAAGGAGCCAAGTATAGATTATGGCCAACATATGATTTTGAGAATTCTGTTATGGATGGTGTCGGAGGAATAACTTATAGGTTACGGAGTAAGGAGTTTGAACTTCGTAATGAATTGCAGAGATATATTCAGAAACTGCTTGGGTTTAAGGAGACAAACATATATGAGTTTGGGAGAATGAATCTGGAAGGAGTTGAGAGCAGTGGCAGAGTGATAAGAGAGAAGATTGAGAAAAAAGAATTATTAGGTTGGGATGATCCTTCATTAACAACATTGATTGCACTTAGAAGAAGAGGATTTTTACCTGAAGCCATTAAAAGCTTTGTTTTAAGCACTGGAATAAGCAAAGCAGAAGCAACATTGACCTGGGATGATTTTATAATGCATAATAAAAGAATATTAGATTTCAAATGTAATAGGTATTTCTTTGTTGAGGATCCTGTTAAGATTTCTGTGAAAAACGCTCCTTCACAGGATGTTAAGTTGAAATTACATCCTGAGGATGAAAAAAGAGGATTTAGAGATTTTAAAACAGGAAAAGATTTTTACATAACTAAGAAAGATCACAAAGAGTTGAAAAAAGGTAAACTATATCGATTGATGGACTGTTTGAATTTTAAAGATCTTGCTTTTGATTCCAGAGATCACTCTGAATATAAAGGAAAAGGAGAGAAGATAATACACTGGCTTCCTGTTTCTAAAGATCTAGTTGAAGTAGAAGTGATGATGCCTGATAAATCAGTAAAAAAAGGATTAGCAGAATCTTTGAAATTGAAAATAGGTGATGTTATCCAATTCGAAAGATTCGGATTCTGCAAATTAGATCAAATAAAAGCAAAAAAATATGTTTTCTGGTTTACGCATGGTTAATTATAATTCTTGTTCTTGGTTAGCAAAAACCTTTTTAAGGCCCTTAACTGTATATTCTGTTGCACCTTTCATCTTATAAAGAGTCACTAACATTGCAGGTGATAATCCTACTATGACGGTCCATTTCATAAAAACACCCGGATCTTCAAACCATGAACTAAATTGGGGGCCTACAAAAAAACTCATGACTAAAATCATCGCAACACCTGCAACAAGAGATGAACCTAAAGCACTACTTCCTGATCCATCATTATAAGGAACATAATCTTTTCTTTCATTCAATATATTTGAGATGATATATTTTGTCTTTTTGATATATTTTAGAGACCTATTTGTTTGCATTTTATCCACAATTCTTATCAATTTGTGTTCCTGTGAACTAAACTCTAAATATTTTTCCAGATTATCTTTCACAAGGGCCTTTTCTTCTTTTATCAATAATTTATCCATCTCATTAATTTTTTTTATATTATGTTCTGCATTAGGAACAGCAAGATTAAGAAGATCTGTATATTGATTTTTAAAAAAATTATCACATTTTTTGATTATGTTTTTTTTAAGCCATGCTTCATTATTAAGAATTCCTTCAAAACCAGTTTTTGTCTTCCATAACAAATGCCTTAATGATCTAGTTTTTACTTTTTCTCCAATCTTGAAAAAATGATCTTTTCCAATCAAAACCATCAATTGCTCTCTTTGAAGAGGTGTCATGATTTGTTTTTTTGCTAAATCACTAGTTATCCTTCTCTTTAATTTATAAGCTTTCCATAAATCTTTTTGTCTACTTAAAATTCCATTTCTATAAGCATTTACATATCTTTCAACTGACACCATTAAATATCACCTTTTTAGTTAATACTCTATTCTTAGAAATACTCTTATATAAATATTTCGATTGAAGAGTAGTGTCATTAGTCAAACTCAAAATATACTCTTCTGTTTTGTTTGCCTTTGTTTTCTGCTTTTGTTGCTTTTATCTTAGGAATCTCTTTTAGATTGTCAACATGTGTTCCACCACAGGGCTGTTTGTCAATATCAGCAATTTCAATTATTCTGAATTCTTCAACATCTGGAGGCATCTTGTCTTTTAATTTAATTAAAGAAGGATCTTTCATTACATCTTCTTTTGACATGAAGTATTTTTTTACTTCGATATCCTCTCCAAGGTATTTATTTGCTTCTTCAGCATCTTTTAATAAAGCTTCTCTGTCAAACTCTTCTAAACTAAAATCAATTCTTGCTTTTTCCTCAGATTTCTGATTCCCTGTGATTAATGCGCCTGTTTTATTGTGAATCATTGCACTAACAACATGTGCTGCTGTGTGATATCTCATTAGCTTATATCTTCTTTCCCAGTCTATTACACCTTTAATTTTATCGCCTGCTTTTAATCCCTCTTTATCTACTTCATGGCTTATATTACCAGAGAATTTGCCAGTAAAAATCACATTGTATTCTTCTCCATCTTTTATGAACTTGCCTGTGTCATGAGGCTGGCCACCAGAATTAGGGTAAAAAGCAGTGTTATCCAAAACAATAAACTTTCCATTAGCCTCTTTCACTGTTGCATCAAACTCTTTCATATAATTATCCTCAAGATATAATGGTTTTTCCATTTTAATCAAGAAATCTAATATTTTATTTAAATTCTTCTTTTACAGCAACTAATTTTTCATCTTCTTCAATAATCTTCATAATAAAATTAAACTTATTGATATCTAATGCACAATAAAAATCTTCTTCTAAGTGATGAGGATCATTTTTGTCAAAGAATTTCTGCGAACCTTTGTAATTTTTTAAGTAATCTTTTATTTCATCAAAATCCATTGTTTTTCCTTCTAATGATTTTTTAATATACTGGCCACATAACTCATCCTCATCAGCAATTTTAATTCCAGAGTCACCCATTGCAACAAGTGTAACAATTTCAGGATTTTTTCTTTTAATATGATTAATAATTTCTTGTATATTAACAAAATTACCAAGTATTATTTCATTTGCATCTTTAGCATTTACTACCCCTTGTGTACCAGAACTTGTTGTTATGATAATTGTTTTTCCAGTAAAATCAACATTCTCAATTTGAAAAGGGGAATTTCCATAATCAAACCCCTTTGGTTTAATGCCATTTCTTTCGCCCATTAAAACAAAGTCAGGATTTTCTTTTTTTAACTTAAAGGCATCTTCTAATTTTCCTACAGGAATGATCTTTTTTGCTCCATTATTAAAAGCATAGGCTGCTGTTGTAAATGCTCTAAAAACATCAATAATTACTGTTAATCCGTTTGCTTTTTGTGGGGGTACGGCCACGTGGAAGCTATCCATATCAAGATACATCTCACTTTGATTGCCTCTAACCGTAGCTTCAAAAAAATTCATTGCCGGGCTACCGATAAATCCGGCTACAAACATGTTATCCGGCCTATCGTATAGTTCCTGGGGTGTTCCCACCTGCTGTAAAATCCCTTCATTCATCACCGCGATGCGGGTTGCCATGGTCATAGCCTCTACCTGGTCATGGGTAACATAAATGAAAGTGGTTTCCAGACGCTGGTGGAGCTTACTTAGTTCAGCGCGAGTTTGCATTCGTAACTTGGCATCCAGGTTAGAGAGGGGCTCATCGAGGAGGAAAGCGGCTGGCTCCCGCACGATAGCACGGCCCAGAGCTACCCGCTGCCGCTGACCACCGGATAGCTGTCCGGGCTTGCGTCTAAGCAACTCTTCAATACCGAGGGTGCGGGCCGTCTCTCTGCCCCGACGCTCAATATCAGTTTTGGGTGTTTTCCGTAGCCTGAGGCCAAAAGCCACAATGACATAGATATATAGCTGATTATTTTATACGTCTGGCTTGGTTTCATGTCAGGAGGTAGCCCTGCTCTCTGGTACAAGTCTTTGCTAACTAGCCTGACTCCAAAATTTTGTATTAGTAGCCAAATCATAAATATCCAGGCATTCCACACTCCTATTTCAAACGCTGGTATTAGCGACATGATTTTTCTCATACCTCTTAATTATTAACAGACTTGGGTAATCCTACCCACCTGGGAGTCTTATTCATGTATTCACGATAAGTATCACCGTACCGCTCACAG
>JABMPP010000042.1 GCA_013202955.1 Candidatus Woesearchaeota archaeon
GAGCACAAATGCCAGATACATTATTAGGATTATCAACACAAGAAGATAAATATTGGGTAAATTTTAAAGATGTTTATGGTGAAGATTTTGAATCAACACAAACACCAGACCCCTTAGCAAGAGATGGACCAGATGAAGCAAATAAATTAAACCCGTGGATTCAGCCAAATACAAATTTAACAGATGCATATGGAAGTTTAGATGTTAATCAAGATGGTTTAGTTAATGGGGTTGATTATTCTTATTTAACAAACAATACCCCCCAAATAGATGAAGCAGACCTCGACGGAAATGGAATACCTTCAGAACAAGCTGACAGAGATTTAGCATATTTGCGTTTAACAGGCCAGATAGATCATCTTCCAGGATATGGAAATCAATTAGTTGGTCAAGAAGTAATAGATTGGGAAACAAATACTTCTGCAATAGATTTAGGAGATACTGTCACCCATAGTCCAGATCATGATTGTGTCCAATTTTCAACAACAGCCTCACTTGTAGATGGAAATTATGATGGAAATGATGTACCGGAAATATATTCCTATGTTCAACGTAATAGATTTAATAAAAAAATGTATATGTTAAAGTATTATGATAAAACAACAAGAATAGGACATATGATGAATGTATTTTTTACAAGAGATGGAAATTCAACAGATTCAACAAAATGGTGGGCAAAAGAACCCCAATCAGATTCAATGGCACCTTTAACAACAATAATGGGTAATCTTCCCGAAAATTATCAAATAGTTATTCAAGGGATAAGAGATTTCCAACTTCCTTCAAATCCTAACAATCCAAGAGCAATACCCCTTTTAGCCTGGGATAAAGATGGTGCAGGGATACATAATATTTATACAAATCCAGATTTAGTAACATCTATGCCCCAAGATATACCCACAATAGAGCCAACATTATTAGATGTTGATAATGAGCAAAATAATATATCAACAAGTTATAACTTAGGTCAAAATTATCCAAATCCCTCTAATTCATCCACAATCATACCTTACATTATTGATAAAAAAGGGCCTGTAAAATTAAATATTTTAGATATGAAAGGTAGAAGATTAGAAACATTAGTAGATGAAGTTCAAGACCCAGGAAAATATAGCCCAAAATTCAATGGTTCAAAATATGCTTCAGGACCATATATATATGAACTTATTAAATCAGATGGAAAAACAGAATATAAAATTATGACCTTGATAAAATAAAATCTATGTTTTTAACAAAGTATTTAATTTAAAGTTCTTAAATCAGATTTTTTAAGTTACTGATAACCCCCACATTAAGAATTTCAGGTTATAATTCACTTCTTTTTCTTCCTTGTGCCCTTTAGGGTATTAGCTTTTCTTTTAAGTTTCTTTTTATTTAAACCTATTAAGAAATATATCAAAGCAATCAATACAATAATAACAATTGCATTATAATAATTAAAAAATGAAAGCTGTATTTGAGCAGGACATGGAATAGTGCTACTTCCACCTTCACCGCAAAGTGCTTCCCCCACCCCGTCCAAATCTTCTAAATCTGTCCATGTTGAGATCCAGGAATATGTTAAAAACATATCATCACAATTATCATCTGTAATTTCTTCATAACTACATGTTCCCACACCAGGAATTCCCCAGGCAGGTGCACAGGCATTATTAGTTTGATCAAATTCACAATAACAATTTATATCCGGATCATCACAATCAATACTTTCTAAACTATCAGAAGCAATCTGACAAGCATCTAAACCACATTGAGCTTCATTATAATCCATACATCTTAATTTAGTATCACAAGAAGGCATCGCAGTAATATTAATATCTAATATGGCACTGGTATCTCCATCAACCTCAAAATAAAATTCAAATAAATCTCCCTCTATAATAGTTGGCTTTGAATTTTCAATATCTTCAATAGAAATAGTCCAATTTGCAATAGCTTTACCATTAACAAACGTTGCACTTAATGCATTTGAACCTGTTCTTATATTATCATCACCAAACCAATCATCTTCATATATTTCAAATTCAACCTGTGTTCCATCTAAATCAGGATCAATATCACTTTTAATAAGATATATTGTTGTCTCACCAACTATAATATTTTTTTCAGGTAATTGCAACATTCCAATATAATCTTCAGACCAATATATTGTTCCTCCTTCAATTGCCTTACAATACCATAAATCTTCAATATCATCATATTCTGATTCATACCCTGCCCAACATGTACATTTTTCATCTCCAACCATTATACAATAATCTGAAAAATCACATTCTTCCTCAAGATCATTATCATTTGGAGGATCATTTTGAACACTTCTATCTCCACAAAAAGTTCCCCCCTGAAAATCTGCTTCACAACATATTTTTAAAGAATATGTGTCCAGGAGTCCTATATGTGCATTCCCATAATCAGATAAACTTAACATAATTTCTTTACCACCAGAACATGCCCCATCAAGATATTCATGTTTAGTTTCACAATTTAAGGTTCCATAACATACTTCATTTACCCCATATTCTAAACTTGGATATCTAGAATCATCTGTAATGGCTACAGGTATCTCAGCATGCGCATTTGTTTCAGAAGATAATCCAACTATTTTATTAGTTTTATCAGGGAGACATTCATTTGGCTGAATACCATTTCCATCACAACATAAGGCATAATTATACAACCCTTCCCATCCACAGCCATCTATAGCATTACAATCTGTTTCATCATCAAACTCAAGGCACACTTTCTTGTTACATGTGGGGGCTGACCAGTGGCATACATCTGAATTGTCATTACAACCAATATCATTTCCAAAGTGTTGCGAACAATCATATGTTGAAGTTCCAATACAAGTATCTGGCTGTATAAGCTCACCATGCGCATTTGTTTCAAGAGATAATCCCAAAATATTATTCCACTCAAGGGCTTCACAATTTGATTTTGTATCTACCATACATTCTGTAGCACTTACCATTGTAAGTTGCAAAAATAAAATTATTAACACAAAAAATATACTTATCTTAACCCCTTTATTTAAACCCATATATTATATTTACTCAAA
>JABMPP010000043.1 GCA_013202955.1 Candidatus Woesearchaeota archaeon
CTGCATTTCTTTCTGCAGTTTTTTCTCTTTCTACGGTTAGGTATTTAAGATAACCATCAATCTGTTGCCTTAAGGAAATACTGTTTTCCTTTATATACTCTTTAGCTTGTTGTTTGTTTAAAATAGAATGATAACAATCAATGCTATCTTTTTCAACAACGCCAGCTTCTTTCATAACTGTAAGTGTATCTAAAGTTACATCTTTATCTATGCCTGTTCTAATTGAAACTGCTCCTGATAATAATGTTAATGGAGGAAGCACTCCTTTTTCTCCTTTCATAAACAACTGCATTATTCTTGCTTTGTTTGTGAGTTTTCTTAATTGCATTTTGTGTTAAATTTATTACCAATTTATAAAGCTTACTCATCATTATGCGAAATCTTTTTATATAAAATAAGTTCTGAGATTCCTCAAAAAGTATGATAAAGTATGATAAACTGAATATTTAAATACTATTAGTTATCATACGCTGATTTAATAATTTGTTTTGATAAAAAAGGTGGTAAAAACGGTTTATCTAGCAGATGTAAAAAATCCAGAATTGACTATGGCTCATATCTATAAAAAAGAGGGAGCAGAGGATTGGGAACTCGCAGCAGCAATGTCACAAATTCTTAAGCCATGGCTTGGAAAGAATGGATATGGTTGTGGAGCAGGAATGACAAGGGAAGCTAACCTGTTGTCACAAAAAGTACATAATGCATTGTCAGCAGGCAATATTAATGAAGCAAGGAAAAGCATGGAGGAGCTTCTGAACAATGCATTCAGCTTTTCACCAGTAAAAACTAAGGGACAGCTTGTGCTGGACAATCTTGAACATGTGATGGAAGTTGTTATTGCTTCTCAGGCTAATTTCAATGATTATATGGGAATGATTGCAAGAACTGTAAGTTATAACGATTAGATGAAAAAGCTTGTAACTGCTAAAAAGATTTAATCTTCAAAAGATTTTTAAATGATTATAAAATCTCTTTTTCTTATGTTTTATAATATCAAAAAGAACATTTCTGATATCATTATTATAGCTTAAGCTCCAGGTTTTTTAATCTGGAAAATAATAACCCTTAAATAGAAGAACAAACAAATAAAAAATGATGATAAAAAAACAGGAAAAATATGATCCATTAAAGGTTGAGAAGGATATACTTAGCTTTTGGAAGAAAAAAGGAACTTATAAGAAGGCAAAAGCTAAAAATAAGGGAAAAAAGAGCTTCTATTTCTTGGATGGTCCTCCTTATACATCAGGAAAGATACACCTTGGAACAGCCTGGAATAAGCCATTAAAGGATATGGTGTTGAGATATAAAAGAATGAAGGGCTTTGATGTGTGGGACAGAGCTGGCTATGACATGCACGGGTTGCCAGTAGAGCTTAAAGTGGAGAAGAAATTAGGGATAAAATATAAAGAAGATATCCCAAAATATGGTGTTGCAAAGTTCATAAAAGAGTGCAGAGCTTTTGCAATGAAAAATCTCAAAATAATGAACAAGGATTTCATAAGGCTTGGGACATGGCTTGATTATGATAATGCTTATATGAGTGTTGAGAACTCTTTTATTGAAGGTGTTTGGTGGCTTGTGAAGAAGGCACACCAGAACAAGAGGTTATATGAAGGAGAGAAAAGCATGCATTGGTGTGCCCATTGTGCAACGTCTCTTGCAAAGCATGAATTAGAGTATGAGAATATTAAGGACGATTCTATTTTTGTCAAATTTCCTGTAAAAGGGAAAAAGAATGAGTTTCTGATAATATGGACAACAACACCATGGACAATACCTTATAATCTTGGTGTGATGGTGCATCCTAAATTTGATTATATTAAAGCAAAGGTTGATGATGAAACATGGATAGTTGCAAAAGGTCTTGCATCCCTGCTGATAAGCGGTGTTGCGGACAAGAAATATAAGATATTAGAGGAATTCAAAGGAGAAAAGTTAAAAGGATTATCTTATCTCCATCCATTTTCAGATATTGTTGATTATGAGAAGATATTAGGCAAGAACAAAAAAATACACACTGTTGTGATGAGCGATGAATATGTTGATCTAGGTTCTGGCTCTGGACTTGTTCACATGGCTCCTGGTTGTGGACCAGAAGATTATGAGGTTGGATATAAAAATGGAATACCTCCATTCAACAATCTGAATGAATATGGTGTTTTCCCTGAAAACATGGGAAAGTTTTCTGGATTTGTTGCAAAGAAAAATGATGATAGGTTTATTGAAGAACTGGACAATAAAGGAGTTCTTATTGCAACAACAAAAGTAGAGCACGATTATGCTCATTGCTGGAGATGCAAGAATCCTGTTATTTTCAAAACAACAAAACAGTGGTTCTTCAAGGTTGAGGATCTCAGAGAAAAGATGAAGAAGTTGAATAAGGACATACTCTGGACCCCTGACTGGGCTGGCTCAAGACAATTTGATTCATGGCTTGATAATCTAAGAGATAATGGTGTTACAAGACAAAGATTCTGGGGAACTCCGTTGCCTGTTTGGAAATGCTCAAAATGCAGCAAATATGATGTGATGGGATCTTCTGCTGAGTTGAAGAAGAAAGCAGGAAAGCTTCCTAATGATTTACACAAACCATGGATCGATAAAGTAAGCTATAAATGCAAATGTGGTGGAGTGAAGAAAAGAACTCCAGATATAATGGATGTATGGGTGGATGCAGGCTCAACATCATGGAATTGTTTAGATTATCCTTCAAGAAAAGATTATTTTAAAAAATATTTTCCTGCTGATTTTATTTTAGAGGGAAAAGACCAGATAAGAGGGTGGTTTAATCTTCTTTTAGTTGCATCTATGGTTAGTATGAACAAGCCTAGTTTTAAAGCAGTATATATGCATGGGTTTGTGAGTGATGCTCTTGGGAGAAAAATGTCAAAGAGTGTTGGAAATGTTATATCTCCATATGAGGTTATTGATGAGTATGGGGCTGATTCATTCAGATATTACACACTTGGTGGTGCTAATCCTGGATTAGATCTAAATTATAATTTTGATGATATTAAGGTTAAAAGAAGAAATCTTGAGGTTTTATGGAATCTGCATAATCTTTTATTGGATTTCTCTGCTGGATTATATCCACAAACTCTTAGCACTGTAAAAGGTAATTTTGGTGTTGAGGAAAAATATATGTTATCTAAACTGAACTCAACAATAAAAAAAGTTACTTTGCAGTTTGATAAATATTTATTGAATGAGACACCTCTTGCTGTTGAGGAATTGTTCTTAGAGTTATCCAGAAGTTATATACAATTTGTAAGAGAAAGAATGAATTCAGGAACAAAAGAAGAAAAACAAGCTGTTCTTTATGTTCTTTATAACTCAATTCTTGAATCATTGAAACTATTTGCTCCTATATCTCCATTTATAACAGAGAAAATATATCAAAATCTTAAGAACAGGTTTAAATTAAAAGTTGATAGCATTCATCTTTATGACTGGCCTTCTCATGATGACAAGATGATGAACAAGAAACTGGAAGCAGATATGGGAATCGCTAAAGCATGCATACAATCAATACTTGCTGCAAGGGAAAAAGCTCAATTAGGGGTTAGATGGCCTGTAAAAGAAGTTATTGTTGAAACAACAGATGAAAAACTGAAAAAATCTGTTTTGGGTTTGAAAGAATTAATTAAAACACAATGCAATATAAAAGATATTGATGTTGTTGAGAAGTTTGAAAAGGTTAAGAAGAGTGTAAAACCTGATTTCAAACAACTTGGGCCTGATTTTGGAGAACTTGCACCAAAAATAGTTGCACATCTGATTAATGAGAGTGCAGATGCTGTTCTGAAACACCTGGCTAAAGATGGAAAGTATAAGTTTAAGATTGATGGAAAGGATGTTGAGGTTGTTTCTGAGCATTTAATAATTGAAAGAGAGGTTGATAAGGATTATGTTGATTCAGAGTTCAAGAATAGTGTGCTTTATCTGAATAAAAAGCTTGATGCTAAACTAGAAGCAGAAGGATTCTCAAGAGAGGTTATGAGAAGAGTGCAGAGCTTGAGGAAGAAATCAGGATTGCATAAATCAGACTCAATTAAATTATTCCTTGTTTCCAAAGATATGAAAATGCTTGAGCAGTGGCATGAACAGATTAAAGATAAAGTTGGAGCAAAAGAACTCACAATAACAGCTTCAAAACCAAAGAAGAAATTCAAGCATGAATCTTCTGAAAAAGTAAAAGGAAAAGAGTTCTTAATATTGTTCAATTAGGTCTGATAATTTCTTTGTTTTAATTTATATTCTTTAGCATGGAAACATTTATATATAACTAATAATTACATCTATATATCAATAAGTGATTAATATGTCACAAATACAATTATTGAAAAAACCTGAGCATTCACCAACACTAAGAACAATCCGTATGGTAGAAGAAACTATACAAAACTCTGATGAGTCTGCTGTGCCAGTTGCAAGGATAAAAGAAAGATTGCCTAAAAAAGTTAATCACAACACTTTAATGCAAGTTCTTGATTACCTCGATGAGAGTAATAAGATTGTTATTGGAACTAAAGGAGTTACTTGGATTTACAATCCAAAATTAAGGGAAATATTAAAACACAAACCAAGCTATGATCATTTTCCTTTATAATTCATGATATCATTATACTCTTTATGATTAGAAATACTAATAATAAAAACTGTTATTTCAATTTCTGAACCATCAAACAATGAATAAAGCATTCTCCAAAAACTTGGCAGTCCTACCCAAAATAAGTTTGTTATGCTGTATTTTTCTTTATATTTTTTAGGTATTTTTGATTTTGCTATTGGTCTGCCATAATAAATATTTTGTTTAATTATGGATACTTTTTTGAGGATTGCATTCAATAATTTAGGATTTTTTATCTTTACTAAATTGTATTTTAATTCAACTTCATCTGATAATTTTATTCTAATAATCTTTTTCAAAATTTTAATCACTCTCTAATTATATTCTCAATATTTTTATATATCTCTTCTTTTACTTCAACATATTTTTCTTTTAGTTTGTCTAGGTCAACCCCAAAATAGAACTCTTCATCCACTTTATTGTTTCTCTTTCCCCTTATTATTATATCATCATCTACCTCTTTTTCAATTATCTTTTCTATTGTAACATAAACAGTGTCTGTTTTTATTACTGGTTCTATTTTCTTAGGCTCTTCTGTTGCACCTAAGTAAAAGAAATAAACAGCAACACCTGAGTATAAGAGTTTTCTAAATACCATGAATGATTAGGAGAATTAAAAATTAATAAACTATATGCTGAAAAAACATGAGTATTTTCGGAAACCATGAATTATTTCCAAGAATAAAATTACTTACTTGCTGTTCTTGCCCTTGTGCCATCCAAGGTGACCAGAAATCTTTGTATCTAACTTGCTTAATGATCCTTTTAGATGAAAAGAATATCCAAGATTTGCAATCAATAATCCAATAACAAGTGCCTCAAAACCCAAACTTCCTCCTAAGATATTACGTATTAATTCATAAATCAAATAAATTAGGAATAATAAAAATACCCAGTAAATTATTTTTTCAAGAGTGTTTTGAGTTTTCTTTTTTATTTCAACCACCAGTTATTTTTTTTATAAACCAGATAACAAGCAATATTATTATGATTATTATTGCTATGCTTATAGGATCTAATACGGCTCTTTTATTCATGTTGTTTATATTGGTGTTTATTCTTTATATTTCTTTTGCTTTTCATTCCGGAAATCTTTTAGAGAAATAAAAGAAAGAAAAAATTACCCCATTGGGGGCATTCCGCCTTCCATTCCTGGAGGCATTTGTGGTGCTCCACCACTTCCGCCTGCAGATGCTATAACATCATCAATTCTTAATATCATAACAGAAACTTCTCCTGCAGAGCTTATAGCTTGTGTTTTGATCTTTAATGGCTCAAGCACACCTGCTTTCCAGGCATCCATTACTTTTCCTGAGAAAACATTTATTCCTGCCCATTTATTACCCTTGTCATGAGCTGCTTTTAGCTCTGTCAACACATCAATAGGATCTAATCCTGCATTTTCTGCTAGAGTTCTTGGAATTACTTCCATTGCGTTAGCAAACGCCTGAACAGCTAATTGTTCTCTACCTGATAAAGAATTTGCATATTTTCTCAGATCTTTAGCTACTTCTAATTCAGGAGCTCCTGCGCC
>JABMPP010000044.1 GCA_013202955.1 Candidatus Woesearchaeota archaeon
CTTGGAATGTGTCTCAGCTTCTTTAACATCCCTTAATGGCTTATTAGGGGCAATCTTGTCATGTATTATCTCTTTGGCTTCCTCTAATGTTATAGTTGAGCCTTCTATTGCATTGGTGTTGTAAGTGAAAGCAATCGCAATCTCTTCTTTTTCCTTTTCCTTAACTGATTTAGGATATTTTTCCCATTCTTTCTGAAAATCCTTTTTTATACTTTTCAGTTTTTTATAAATCTCTTTTTTTTCTTCCGAAAACATCTGTTCTTTTACCTTATCTATGTTCTTAGGAATAGTCTTGCCTAAATACTTCTCTTTTGTAATGATCTTCCTATTTTTCCTGAATGAATGTTTAAGATAAAAATACTCATTCCTGCCTTTTTTTCTTTTGATTATTTTCATATATCTTGTTACCACTACAAACTATTTAAATATTTCGTTTTTTATAAAAATGTAGTGGTAATAAAAATGATATATTATCACATCAGGATCAGCTGATATGTTACAAAAATGTAACATATGTTACAAAAATATAACATAATATTTATATATAAGTTATTACATAAATGTAACATATGTTACAAAAATGTAGTATTTTAAAGGTTGCAGAAGTATTTTTTAATGAACCAACAAAAAACCACTATCTTCTGGAGATTAGCAAAAAAGCAGGCATTGCCCACACTTCTGTAAAAAAACACCTGATGGTGCTTAAGGAGTTATCAATTATAAAAGAATCCATAGAAGAAAAGGGTAATAGAAAATTTCCATTATACATGGCGAATATTAACAGTAAAAATTATACAGATTATAAAAAAATACATAACCTTCTTAAATTACAAGAATCTGGTGTTATTGATTTTCTAAAAAACAATTTAATGCCAGGATCCATTGTCCTGTTTGGCAGTTACCGGAAAGGCGAGGATACTGAGGATAGTGACATAGATTTGTTTGTAGAATGCAAAGAAAAAAAATTGGGATTGCCAGAATTTAAGAGACAATTAAGCAGGAATATCCAGCTTCATTTTAAGGATGACTTTAAAAAATACCCAAAAGAGTTAAAGAATAATATTATAAATGGAATTGTGTTAGGGGGTTATCTAGAAGCATTTTAAAGATGATAATAAAAATACAATCAGATAAGCAAAAAGCAAAGTCATTGATAGAAATAGCCAGAATAACCCTAAAGAGATTAAAAGAGACAGACAAAGAGAAATATCCTTCAAATACATTAACTGACTACTATGACATAATCAGAAAGCTGATGGAGGCGTTGACCTCTCTGGAGGGAATCAAGATAAAAGGAGAAGGGGCCCATAAACAGATAATTGATTATGTTTGCGATAAGTATAATCTAAATCAGGCTGTTAGTTACTTTATTCAAGATATGAGAGAATACAGGAACAGGATATCTTATGAAGGACTTTCTGTCAAAAAAGATTATATTAAAATCAATGCTGAAAGGATTGAAGAGATTATAAGTGTGTTGTTAAAGATAATAGACAGAGAAATCTAATTCTTGCCTTATAATTAAAGCATTCAGAATTAATCTATTGGTTAATTATTATTTATGGTTTTACATTAATTCCTTAACTGCATTAAATATCTCATCTACACTTATATACTTATCACAATCACCGTTTGTTTTCTTATAGCAGCAATAACAGTCGCTTTTGGAGATTATCTTCTTCCCTCTGCCATACAACTCTATCTCTGCAGCTGATGTTGGGCCGAAAAATGCAACAATCTTTTTCTTCAATGCAATCCCTAAGTGCATTGCCAATGTATCGCTTGTAACTAAAACATCGCATTGATTAATTAAGGAAGCGAATTCTCTTACAGAATTATCACATCCAGCATCAATCACATCAACTTTACTAAGTATCTTCTTATTCCTCTCCTTTTCTTCAGGCCCGCCAAACAGTACAACCTTAACATCTAAACTTAAAATTTTTTTAATCAGCTCAACTGTTCTCTCAACATTTAATCTCTTCATGCTCCATCTTCCACCAGATCCTGTGTTGACCCCAACAATCTTTCCATCTAACTTCTCTCCAAACCTCTTCTCTTCATCTGTTAAATTAAAAACATATTCACCAATCTCAACATTTAACATCTCAGACAATATCTGCTGGTATGTCCTCTTGTTCTTTTTCTTCAATTCATCTGCTTTTTGCTTTCCAAATCTAGAAATCAATCCCATATCAAACCATTCAGAGGAATCAGCAGTGTATTTAGAATCAAAACAACCAATTATTTTCTTCCTTTTCAGCTTAGAAACAATCTTTCCAGCTTCATCATCTAAACTTACTACAAGATCATACTCTCCTAACTTTTTAGCATCAGTAATAACCTTGTCAATAAACTCATTATTTAAAAGAAGCTCGGAATCTTTTTCTTTTGTAAACCATAAAATCTCAGCATTATACTTCTTCTTCAAACCTTTTAGAATACAAGTAGTTCTTAGAACATCTCCAAAAGCCCCTAACTTAATAATAAGAATTCTCATTTCCCATATACTTTCATTATTCTTTCTATCAGCTTTGTTGTTGATATCCCTTTATAATTAGAAGGAATATGTATCTTTCCCCCATACTTCTCAACAATCGGCTTTTCAATGCAATCCTTTCCGTAATCATAACCATTTACATGCACAGCAGGCTTTATATTTTCAATAAATGACATTGGAACAGTTTCATCAAAAATAGTGATATAATCAACGCATTCAAGAGCTTCTAATGTCTCGGCCCTGAATTCCTGCTGTATCAAAGGCCTGTCCTTGCTCTTATATTTTTTTATCGACTTATCACTGTTTAGCCCAACTATCAAAACATCTCCCTGTGCTTTTGCTTTCTGAAGAAATTTAATATGTCCTATATGAATCAGGTCAAAAGCGCCATTACAAGTTACTATTTTCTTGCCTTCCTCTCTTAACTCATCAGCTATTTTTCCTATTTCTTCTTTTGTCTTAATTTTTCCCATTTTTAACAATCCTCACAGCTTCCAATAAATCCTCTACAATAAAATCCGGCTTTACCTCAAATTTTTTCTCGCCATCATAACCTGTCTTCAGTAATATTGTTTTGCAATTGGCATTTTTTCCAGCTCCCATATCCAGTGATGTGTCACCTATGAAAAAGCATTTCTCTAAATTTAAATCGAAATCCTGTTTTGCCTTCAGTAGCATTCCTATTTTTGGTTTTCTGCACTCACAATTATCCTCTTTCATATGGGGGCAAAAATATACTCCATCTATTCTTCCCCCCATTTTTTCAATCAGTTCTTTAAGAACATTATTGAACCTAATAGCATCTTCTTCATTATACATGCCTTTCCCTATACCTTGTTGATTAGTTATTATTATTAATTTATAATCTGTTCCTGCCAGAATCTTCATGCCTTCAATTACACCTGGAATAAGTTCTAACTTCTTTAATTTGTATGTATATCCCTTATCAACATTTAATGTTCCATCTCTATCCAAAAAAACCGCCTTATTCATTTTTCATGCTCCCCTTTAATTCCTTTACTGTTGTTGTGGATGTTCCAACTTTTCCAACAACAAGACCTGCAGCATGGTTTGCTATAACAGAAGCATCCTCAAGAGAAGCACCACTAGACATTGATAAAGCTAATGCAGCAACAACAGTGTCTCCTGCTCCTGTTACATCATACACTTCTCTTGCTTTTGTTGGTATATGTTTAACCTTTCCATCTCTTTTGAATAATGACATTCCATTTTTCCCTCTGGATATAATTAATTCACAATCCAGCTTAGCCATTAATGCTTCTCCAATATTATTAAGATCATCATCATTCTTTTCCTCAATCCCTGCCATCTTGCTTGCTTCAATATGATTTGGTGTCATAAGAGTGCATCCTTTATAAAAATCCATATTTTGTGGCTTTGGATCAACTATAACAGCTTTATTCTTTTCCCCTACTATCTCAATTATTTTTTCCATAAGTCTTTTTGATATTATTCCTTTGTCATAATCAGACACAACAACAAGATTAACTTTTGATATAAGCTTTTCAACTGTTTCAACAACCTTATCAAATGTCAAATTACCTATCTCATCCCTTTTCTCAAAATCGATTCTTAATAATTGTTGGCCACGAGCAACAGCTCTCATCTTTTGTATTGTTGGCCTTTTAGCGTCTGTGATAAGATAATCAGTGATTATGCTTCTTTTCTGTAATTCCCTTTTCAATGTTTTACTAGAACCATCATCACCAACAATTCCAATCATATAAACACTTCCACCCAATGATGCAATATTATTGGCAACATTTGCTGCTCCACCAGGAACATTATCTTCTTTTTCAACATTCACAACCTGCACAGGGGCTTCAGGGCTTATCCTTGTGACATCTCCTATTATATATCTATCAAGCATTACATCTCCTATAACTAATATCTTCATGCTTTTGAATCTGTCAATAACATCAAATATTTTTTTCATTCATACCACCCTGTTTCATTAAGCCATTCAATATAATCTTTTACTCCATCAAGAACACTATATTCTGCCTTGAATCCTAATTCTTTTTCTGCTTTAGTCATATCGGCAACAGTTGTGTCCTGATATGCTCCAACAAAAGGATTATTAAAATACTCTGGCTTGAGATCCATCTTAAGAGAAATATTAAGAAAATCAATAAGCTGGTTAAAGCTTGTTTTTGTGCCAGTAGCAACATTGAATATACCAAATTCATCATAAGAAGCAGCTTTTATAACTGCTGTAACAACATCCTTTACATAAATATGATCTCTTTCCTGCTCACCATGTTTGAATATTCTTGGATTTTTGCCTTTTTTCATCTGCAATGCTAATTGATAAATCATGCTTGACATTTTTCCTTTGAAATGCTCTCTTGGTCCAAACACATTAAAGAATCTTAATCCAACAAGTGTTTTTCCAAAAAATCCTTGTTTTGCCATTTTATCCATCTCTACTTTTGATTCCCCATAAACATTTAATGGGTTTAAAGCTTGATCTTCCTTCATTGGAACAGGTCCATCACCATAAGTGGCTCCTGAAGATGCATAAACAAGCTTACAATTCTTTTTCTTACAAAATTCTAAAATTAATCTAAAACCATTCACATTATTATCATACATCTCCTGCTTATCAGTAACTGTTGTGTCTGTTATTGCAGCTAAATGGAAAACAACATCAAACTCTTCATCAGGAATCTTGGATTCATCACCTTCAACAACTTCTCCTTTAAATCCCTCTAGATTTTTCATGTTTCCTTTTAGAAAATTATCTAATACAGTGACATTATTCCCTTGTTTTTTCAGTTCAAGTGCAAGATTAGAAACAATAAATCCTGCCCCACCTGTTATTAAGCATTTCATTTTCCAAATAAACTATCCTCTATTAATTTGCACATTATGTGCCCAACCATAATATGTGCTTCCTGGATTCTTGCTGTGTTGTCTGATGGTATGATTAAACTCAGATCTGCAATATCTTTTATTTTTCCACCATCTTTTCCAGTAAAAGCAATTGTATAAGCACCATTTTTTTTTGCCTGCTCAATTCCTTTGATAATATTTGGTGAATTCCCGCTTGTTGTAAATCCTATAACAACATCTTTTTTGTCAGCTAATCCTTCTACTTGTCTTTCAAAAATCCTGTCAAACCCCCAGTCATTTCCTATTGCTGTTAGCACAGAGGTATTTGTTGTTAAGGATATTGCAAGCAGACATCTTCTTCCTTTTATCTCAAACTGGTGTATAAGCTCTCCTTCTATATGCTGTGCATCTGCTGCACTCCCACCATTTCCAAAAAGTATAAGCTTTCCCCCATTTTCATAGCTTTCAATAACCTTTTTTGATAACTCTTCAATATTATCTGACAATCCATCAATCATTTTTTTCTTTACATCAATGTTATCCTGAATCATGTCTTTTATTATTTGTTTCATTTTTATCACCTTAGTATGAACTATTCATACCGAAAACATCATTTCCTTTATAAACTTTTCGATAATCCTTTGGATTCTCGAAGATAAAAAAAATTTATAAGAATTTTTTCGTATCTTTCGGTAATTCATTTATATACTCAAGAACACAAATATATAAATAGTAATACCAATTCATACTCTTGATGAAAAAGCAGAAAATAGCTATATCACTGGATAAAAAATTATTAGATCTGGTTGATTCTAAAGTAGATGGTTCTATTATAAGATCCAGAAGCCAGGCAATAGAACTTTTCCTACACAGAGGAATGGAGGAAAAATCAGTTGAAAATGCTGTTATTTTACTGCACAAAGATCACCAAAAAACTTCATTAAAGAAAATAGATGGAATATCTCTAATAAAAAAGCAAATAAGTTTTTTTTAAAAAAACCGGATAAAAAATGTTTATATCTTAACTCCACACACTCAAGACAC
>JABMPP010000045.1 GCA_013202955.1 Candidatus Woesearchaeota archaeon
ATCACAATTAGATTAGGATATGCTGATATTATTCTCAAAAAATGTCCAAAATGCAAAGGAACAAAAGCATACACAGTGAGTGAGAAATGTGAACACTGCAAATCAACCCCAAAACCATTGAGAAGGATAAGTTTTGTTGATGCTCCAGGACATGAATCACTTATGGCAACAATGCTAAGCGGCTCAGCTATAATGGATGCTGCTTTAATAATAATTTCTGCAAATGAAAAATGTCCTCAACCTCAGACACAAGAGCATGTAATGGCAATGAATATTATGGGAATTGAGAATGTTATAATAGTGCAGAACAAAATAGATGTTGTTTCTGAAAAAGAGACTTTGGAAAACTACAAGGATATAAAGAAGTTCTTAAAAGACACAAAATACAAAGATGCACCAATCATACCAATCTCTGCTCAACAGGGAATTAATATTGATTTTCTTATAGAGGCAATAGAAAAATATTTTCCAACACCAAAAAGGAATGATAAAAAAGATCCATTGTTTTTTGTTGCAAGATCATTTGATATAAACAAGCCAGGAACAGAAATAAAGGATCTTAATGGTGGTGTGCTTGGTGGAACTTTAAAACAGGGAAAGCTAAAGGAAGGAGATGAGGTAGAGATAAGACCTGGAAGAGCTGTTGAACAAAGAAATCAAATAATATGGAATCCAATAAATACAAAAATTATTGGGTTGGCATCCGGAAACATATCTGCAAAAGAGATATTGCCTGGAGGGTCCTCAGCAATAATGACTCTTCTTGACCCAAGCATTGTAAAGTCAGATAGATTAACAGGAACTGTTGTTGGAAGATCAGGGAAACTTCCAAAAGTTTGGATGGACATAACATTAGAGATTCATCTTTTGGATAGAGTTGTTGGAACTGAGAAAGAGCTTGATGTAAAACCAATAAAGATGAATGAGACATTAATGCTGAATGTGAATTCTACTGCTTCTGTTGGGGTTGTGTATGAACTAAAGAAAGGTACAATAAAGTGCAAATTAAAGCTTCCTGTTTGTGTAGAAGCAGGCTCAAGAATAACAATCTCAAGAAGAATAAGCAATCGTTTTAGATTAATTGGTTATGGTATTTTAAAGGAATAGAATTCTTTACCACTTAAAGATTAAAGTATAATTAATTATAGATAAAAGATTATATTTACATTAAGATGGTAGATTATACTTTTGGTGTGTCTGATGGCACAAGACTCAACAACCTGCATGATCTTGCAAGAGCTCTTGAATTTATGAGTGAACACACTTATAAATCTCATGTTAATGAAACCAAGAATGATTTTAGTGGATGGGTTCATGAAGTGTTGGGAATAGAAGGTCTCGCAGTTGAATTAAAAGATGCAAGAAATCAGTTTGAGGCTGAGATACTGGTTTTAGAACATATTCTTAGAATAGCAAAGCAAAGAGCAAATCAAGGGCATGATTAATATTTGCCCCTTCTTTCTCTGGAAACAAGTCTTTGAAGAGCATCTATTTTTCTCATCAGATTCAGTTTCTCATTATCTTGGGAAATTATCATTTTTGCATGCTTTGTAAGCTCAAAATCCTCTTTTTTTATTCTGCTACTTATCTCTTTAAATTTATTTATTTCTCCAGCAATAGAATCAAGTTTTGATTTTAATCCTAATAACTCATCTCGAAGATCATTAAATCTTTTCACATCTGTCTTCATCATATCCATGCTGTCAAGAAAGCTCTCCTGAACCTCTTTCTTCATTGATTCAATTATCTTAGTTGTCATCTGACCTTTCAATAATTTGAAATCAGTTATTTCTGAACTCAATGATTCTTGTGATTTTCTTATTTCCTGGACTATTTTAGAAAGCTCTTTAGAAGTATCTTCTTGTGATTTTTTAACATTAAGTATCTCTTTTTTTAGCTCCTTGAATTCATTTTTTGATTTTTTAAATTCGTTAGAAAGATTATTAACATCTTTTCTCTGGTCTCCTATTTTTTTGGAAAAACCATCCAAATCCTGTTTTATTCTCAGCAGTTCCTTTATTTTGTTTATCATTTTCACCAAATCCCCCTTTACTCTTCCATACATGGCAGGAATCCAAATAACTCTCCTGTCTCATTTAGAATTGTATAATTAACCCACGGAGCACCAAATCCAATGCCAGTTTTATTTGTAATAGAAGACACATTAAGAACATTTCCCTGACTGTCTTTGAAATATATACAAAAATCTTTTCCTGAATCAAAAAGAATCCTTGTTCTGTTATAATTGGCTGCACACCCTCTTAGTCTTTCCTTATCAACTTTATTTCCTAAGATAAAACTACATTCATTATCCTTTTCAGCAGAACCCTGTATCACACCCATTATGTTTTCTCCTTCATCAATAAGTTCATCAAGTTTATCAGGCCCTACATTTCTCTCAACAATATAAAAAAATAACACTATCCCAAGTATGAATACTCCTGCTGCAACCATTATGTCAACAGACCATGACTGTGCTTTTTTCATCATTAACATCCATCATTGTTTATACAGATAATTCCACCATTTTTTGATATGGTGTTCACACCTTTTGTCAGGTTTCCTATTATGCTTTTTGGAAGCCTTTCAACATGTGATAGCTCATCAGGGGAATCAACAAATGATAATATTAATTCTGTGTGATTAACAGCAACCCCTCCAAGCACCAAAACGCTGAAGTTTAATCCATTCAGAGTTTGAGGTATCTCAAATGTTCTGAAATAACCATCCTCAACACCATTTGCTAAAACAAGTTCTTCTTTTATAACTTTCGCTAAATCATCTAAATTTTCCAAATTCGCATCTTCCTGCACATCTACAATCTTGTCAGCCATCAGCATGAAGAATATGAAAAATATCAAAAACATAAGAGTTATTATCATGGAAAGTTCTATAGCTGATTGTGATTTTTTGTTTATCATGTGACATTTATCAAAACATAATATCCTTTTGATTCTATTATTATTCTTTTAAGACCGCTGCTATAATCATATTCATCAAAAATTCCAGATATATTGACATTTGAGCTGTAAACAGCATCAGAACCGTCCTGTAACGTAAATATCAACTCATATATCTGACCATCTATTTTGATTGTCATATTTTTTATACCTTCAGGAACAGTTTCTTCTAATGTTATTCTGGTTGGTTCCCCAAGATAATAAACAGTCTCAGCAGTGTTGACTAATGTGTTGCCGAACTTGTGCAGTCTTGCAAAGTTTATGTCTTCGACAGAGCTTTGAGAATAGCTGTAGAAAAGATACACCATTGGAACGATTGTAAGAAAAGCAACTGCCACTATCATGACGTGCTCCATAGAAGCCTGTGATTTTCCCATTAGTCAACCTCTTTTTAAAATATTGAGTTATGTAAGGTATATAAAGTTTATGAAATTCTGAAGAAATTTCAAAGTTCAAAAACCTTGAAGAGATTTTTGTAACTTATGAAAAAATAAAAGAAAGAAGAAAAGAAACATACTCACTAATTAACTTACTACGTTCGTAAGTTGTAAGCAT
>JABMPP010000046.1 GCA_013202955.1 Candidatus Woesearchaeota archaeon
ACTGTGCTCCCTCTATGTAATTCTTCTCTCAGTTTTCTATTAAATTCATTTATTGTGCTTAAAAATTTCGCATCAGTAAATTGATCAGTAATATCTTCTGTTTCTGAGAAAACTCCATTTTTGTTTTTTGCTATTTGCTGTGAAGTAAGTCTTGAACCATATTGAAAATTACTGTATAAACCATAAGGAAGATCTTTATTTTTATCAAGTTCTATTGTATCAGCAATATAACTATGAATATATCTAAGAATTGGTTCAGAATTTAAGTCATTATTTCCATCAAATTTCAGCAAAAGCTCATGAGTGAGAGTTTCATCTTCAAGAATTTCTGAAAGAGTATCATTTCTTTCTAAATTTTTTTTTATGTTATAATTCCAGATTTTTGAAAGAATAGCACTTCTTTTTTTTATAGTAGAATGCTTTAAATTTTTATACCAATCAAAAACTTCAGACGCATAGTGTCCTTTCTCTTCCATTAGTTTTATATAATCTACTCCAAGTTTAAATGCCATTCAACTTAGATTAAACTGGTTATTTAAAAAGCTTCTTGACAGAAATATTCTTATAAGAATATTAACATTTCTTAAGTGAAAAACAGGTAATTTTAAATATTAATCAATATTTATTATTCTTATTGGAATTAAAATGATAAACAACCTAAATCAAATAAAAGATATAAGAAAAAAACTTGGGATAACCCAAATAGAGCTGGCAAAAAAAGCAGATGTAAGCCAGTCAATGATTGCAAAAATTGAATCAGGAAGATTAGAGCCAACTTATTCACATGCAATGAAGATATTTGATGTTCTTGAGAGTCTTGAATATGAAAAGGAAAAAACAGCAGAAGATATAATGGTAAAGAATATTATTTCTGTAAAACCAGATTTTGAGATAAAAAAGATCATTGAAACAATGAAAAAATATGAGATATCCCAGATGCCTGTTATTGAAAATCACAAATTAATTGGAGTAATATCAGAAAGAACAATTCTTGAAAGCTTTCTAAGCGGAGAGCATGCTGCAAAAGCAAGCCAGGTTATGCAGGATGCACCCCCAACAATTGGAAAGAACACCCCAGTTAGAATAATATCTAATCTTCTAAGCAACTATCCTTTAATTATTGTAAATGATAAGGGAAAACTAATTGGAATAATAACAAAATCAGACTTGATAAGAAAGGCATATTAAATATTCTTCAGCTTTCCAAAATAATAAATCTTATCTCCAACAACATAAATCTCAAAATCTCCAAGTTTTTGCTGAAGAAACGGACTCAAAAGTTTTTCCTGCTGAACATCACTTCCTTCTGTTACAAGATTGAATGATGGCAACACAATCAAAGATTTTGTTTTCCATTTTCCTTTCATAAAACATTTGAATTTTTCACTTTTTGCCTCATCTCTTAAGGAAATAGCAGGATGCGTATGTCCAATTATCAAAACATTAGATTTCTTGAAATCATTGTTCTTAGGAATTTTATCACCATGTGTTATATAAATATCATCAACAAAATGATAATCCTTTATCTCAACATCTCTTTTTCTGGCTATTGGTCCGAGAATAGTGTCATGATTTCCTTTCATCAAAATCACTTTTTTTCCTCTTTCTGTAAAAAAATCCAAGAATTTTAATGTATCTCTCCACTCTTGATCTGAAATAGAGCCAAATTCATGCTTTAGATCTCCATTAATAATAACTAATTCTGGATTAACAACAGAGAATATTTTTTTCAGCTTTAATATAAGATCTTTAAACTGAAATCTTGGAATTAATACCCCTTGCTTATTTAATGATTCTTCATAACCTATATGAACATCTGATAGAACAAGAATCTTCTGTTTTTTCAGATATAATGCTAAATCAACTATCTCTATGTTGTTTATTATCTCAACCATAACTAGAAGAAATGAAAACCTCTTTTTAAGATTTTAGATATTGCCTCTTGCTTTTTCTGCTTTTAATATTCTTTCAATCGCAAGCATATAGGCAGCTTTTCTCATGTTTATTTTTTTGGTTTTGCTAAGTTTATAGACCTCATCAAAAGCAGTTGTCATTAATTCCTTTAATTTTTTATGAACCTCTTCTTTTTTCCAGTAATAATTATACATGTTCTGAACCCATTCAAAATAACTAACACCAACACCACCTGAATTCGCAAGTATATCAGGAACAACAAAAATCTTGTTTTTGTCAAGTATGCTATCAACTTCAGGGACAATAGGACTGTTTGCCATTTCAATTATGATTTTTGTGTTTATTTTATCAACATTTTTAAATGTTATCTGGTCGCTTAATGCAGAGGGAATTAACATATCACATTTAAGTTCGAGAATCTCCTCATTGTTTATTTTTTTTGTTTTTGGAAAACCAACAACACTCCCTTTTTCAGCTTTATACTTCATCAAGGATTTTATATTTAATCCTGAATTATTAAACACCCCCCCTTTTGAATCACTAACAGCTATTATTTTATATCCAATATCATAAAGAATCTCTGCCAGATTTGCGCCAACATTTCCAAATCCTTGTATAACAACCTTTGTGTTTTTTTGGTTTAGTTTAAAAACTTTTGACACACTTTCTATAATAAATACCCCACCCAATGAGGTTGAAATATTTCTGAGCTGACTGCCCCCAAGAAAGTCTGGTTTTCCAGTAATAACACCTGGTACATGCTTAAAATTCAGTTTTTCATACTCATCAAGCATCCATGCCATGATTTGTGGATTTGTGTAAACATCAGGAGCAGGAACATCAAGATAAGGTCCAATAGAATTATGAAGCTCTCTTATATATTGCCTACTAACTCTTTCTAATTCTCCTTCAGAAAGCTTTTTTGGATTCACAACAACAGCACCCTTTGCCCCACCAAATGGAATATTAATAACAGCACATTTCAGAGCCATGAGAAATGCCAATGTTTTAACTTCTTCAATATTAGCATCAGGATGAAATCTAATTCCTCCTTTGGTTGGACCTCTTGAATCATTAAAATGAACTCTAAAACCTATGAGTCTTTCAACATTCCCATTATCCATTCTCACAGGAAAACTGAATGTTATTGCTCTTTTTGGCTGTTTCAGGAGATCATATTCTTCTTTGTTGAGATTTATAAGCTCAGCTACTTTGTCAAGCTGAGATTCACAATGCAAGCACACATTATGCTCTTCTCTTTTAATATCTAAAGAAGGTTCTTTCATCTTGTTTTGAAATAAAGGATTGTTTTTAAAACTTATTATTTCCTTAATCCTATTTTTGCCTTTACCATCTGGTGCATTCTTTTTAGAAAATCTATTTTGTCTTCCATCTTGAGAAGATCGACATAACCACTTAGCACAAGATTAAATGCAAATGGAGAAGGAATATCTGTATGAAATTCTTCAACTTTTATAATTTTTCCTTCAATATCTTTTATAATTTTTGTTGCATTTTCTATGTCCATAAGATCCTCTAAAATCTCTCTTCTGGCTTCTTTGAGTATAGAGAAATCATTGCTTATTTTCTTAACAGCATTTATTAAGATCTGGGAGCTTATCTGCTGTCTTCCAACTCTTTTCTTTCTTCCCTTGTAATTCCTTAGAATCATTAGAGATCTTGTTGCACAGTGTCTGAATCTTCTTTTCAAAACTTCTGTTTTTTCAAGAGATGCATTTAACAACATATCTAATTTTTCTGATTTCAGAACATCAAAAGCCCTTTTTGCCTGAATATTTTTTTCAGAAACAATATAGAACCCATTATCATTTATACCAATCTCAACATCTCTTTTTTGTATTCTTGATATAACAAACGCAACAGCTCTTGACAAGCAGTCATTGACTCTTCTGCCATAAAGTGTATGAAAAACAATATATTTTCTTTTTTCATCATTATAATGCTCTATAAGAATTCTTCTTTCATTTGGGATCTTTGCAAACATAAACTGTTCATTAAAATATTCATATATTGCGTTTGCTGCATTTTTATCAACATATAGATAATCATGAATAAATTTTATCACATCTTCTTTACTCATGTTTGCTTCTAATTTTCCTTCCATTAATTTTCTGAATTTTTGGATATCCATTGCAAGGTCAAAACTCAATGGCAGCATCTCTGAAAACCAGCTTGGGATTGTTGGCGGCTTGTAAACAGATGCACTTACAAAAGCAGTCATTCCTCTGGAATACAAAAATTCATATTTTTCTCCTCCTAAAACAAACACATCTCCTCTTTTCAGCTTTTCAAGAAACGCTTCATCTATCTCACCTATTATCTGTTCACCAACTTTTACTTTTACATAACTCTCATCAGGTATTGTGCCTATGTTTGTCATGTATATTACTCTTGCTAGTTTTCCTCTTTTTCCAATCATTCCTGTTTCCTTGTCATACCATATTTTAGCATAAACATGTCTGTCTTCTAATGAAACATATTCACCTGAAAGATAATTTATAACATCTAAAAAATCTCCCTCACTCAAATTATGATATGGATAGCTTTGTTTTATCATCTTAAGAAGATCACTAATAGATATTATGTCAGAAATAGCAATTCCATATATCTGTTGCGCAAGAACATCCAAGCAATTTGTTGGGATATGAATCCTATCTATCTTTTTTTCAACAGCACTTTTCAACAAAACACTGCACTCGATCAGATCATCCCTGTCAAGAACAATTATTCTTCCTTTTGTTGTGTCATGCAAACGATGGCCAGCTCTTCCACAC
>JABMPP010000047.1 GCA_013202955.1 Candidatus Woesearchaeota archaeon
ATATCTTCCTGAGGAATCATTACACCATGCATTCCATAGGTATCCTGTGCCGTCAGCTAATGGTAATGATAGGTTTACCTTACCACCATTTGTATAGGTTGATATTGTAGCATTAACTCCCCATGATGCTTCTGTGCCGTTGCCAAAATAGAATAAACAACTATCTGGATTGGTTTCTACTGCTGTGAAGCTCATATTAACAACACCATCCTTGTCCCATGAAACATGGGCTGGTGAGTTTCCTGACAAACCAGGGTTATTTGAGTCAATTGTTATTGTATAATTTGTAGCACCATAAGCAACATTTCCTGCACTATCATTACACCTTACATTCCATACAGTACCATTATAATCAGTACTTTCATTGAATACTACTGCTGAAAAAGATGTATTTGTTCCATTAACATATGCTGAGGTTACATTTGCTTCAAATGTTCCTGTCATGTTATGATAAAGCTGACAAATTCCGTTATCTGTATTATTATCAACTGTGTTAAAGGTAAACACAATTGAAGCAACTGATGAGAAATTGCCTGTTGCTGGTGTTACCAAAGTAACAGTAGGGCTCGTGATATCAGTTTTGAATATCCTACTAAGACTTGTGTTACTATTTCCTGCAGTATCATTACACCAAACACTCCATGTAAAATTATCATCAGGAACTGATGTTATAGTGTTTGAGATGTTTGTGCCTACTGCGATTGAATCATTTAGAATAGTGTAATAAAATTCACCAGATGAATCAAGAACTGTTAAATTACAGGCTAGAACTGCATTGTCATTAACTGAATAATTAAATGTTACTGTTCCATCATTATCCCATGTGTTGTTTCCAGGAGTATCTAATAAAATGTCTGTATAAAGAAATCCTGTATCAACAATAAAGCTGGAATTTTGTGTTGAATAAACTCCACCTCTTCCAGAAGCTGAATCTTCATATGCAATAACTCTCCAGTAATATGTGTCATCAGCTAATGTTGTTGCATTATAAGTTTGATTTGTAACAAGTAATGTTACTAAACCTGTTTGCACAAGACCATATGAAGAATTCAAAAAGGAGGACGAGTTTGTTGAAATCTGTATGGTATAATTTGCAAAATTAGCTTCAGTTGTTGCTGTCCAATTCAGCATTGGAGTTGTATCGTTAGTGATTGTTAAATTATTTGACTCCGCAGTCAAATTAAGAAGATTGAATGTAGTTGGTGCAGATATATCTATGCTTATAGTTCTATTGCTTGAAGAAAAGTTCTGTGTTGTTGAACCATTAAACCTGCAGTTCCAAATAGCACTTCCAATATCATTAAGATTTGTTAGGGTTATATTGTATACTTTATTATTTACAAATGAAGATACCCCAAAAAGGTTTGATTTATTTATAGCCCATGTTCCGGATAAATTATGCCATAAGGTAACATTACCTGGTTGTTCTCCTGACACCCAAGTATAACTACAATTGAACTCAGCAGTGGTTGTCCAGATTGTAGCAGCTGGAGCAGGATATTCAAGTGTTATTCCACTTGAGGTTATTGAAGCATAAACAATCCCGGCAATTGTTAACATCAAAATAAATGTAAAAACTAATATAGAATTCTTTTGAAAATTTATATTCATTTTATTCAGCCCTCCTTTTTTTACGTACGTACTAAGGTTGTGGGGTTAATACCCACTCAATTTATTGATTAAGATGTTTAGTATAAAAACATTAACTTATATTTAAAGGTTTTGTTTGGCATCGTCGATAAAACTATCATTTTTGAGTAGTATATTTTAAAATAGTAAATAATGTTGATCTTTCTTGTTTTTAAATCTCTTGCAGATTATCAAGAAGAGAAATCTTCTTTTGTATTTGATTTGATAAAGTTTCATTATTAACTAAAAACATATTTAAATCCTTTTCTGTTAATTATATAACAAAGTTTCAGTATTAACCAATAAAGCTTATTTAGTATTTGCAGTTAATAGTAAAATTTATAAAGTGTATGTATTTAACAATATATATGAACCAGGAAAATGAGTTGAAAAACACTTTTATTGAAGAATATTCCTCGGCAAAGATGCTTAAAAAACAAGGCAGGTTAAAGAGTGCGGTTATTCTTATTTCAAAATCCCTGTTTGTGTTATGTGATTATATTATCTTCAGGAAATACAAAAAATTATCCAAGAATCATGCAGACAGGTTCAGGATACTTCAATTAAAAGAGAACAAAATATATCTGGAAGTTGATTCTGTCTGGTCAAAATATACAGACACATATTCCAAGCCGTCAAATTATGAATCTTATGACATATTGAACAAAGCAATCATCAATATTATTGAAAATGAAGAGCTTGATAAAGAAATTAGAGAAATTATTGAAAAATAGGGAAATTATTGATATAATAATCTTTGGCTCTAAAGCCAAAGGCAGTATCAGACCGAATGATATAGATATTGCAGTTTTATCAATAAAAAAAAATATTAAGATAAAACAAACAATTAAAGAACTGATTCCTGAAGCAGACGTACAGTTGCTTTCCCTGGAAGATATTTTCAAAAATATATTTATTACCTTAATAAAGGAAGGGTATTCCATAAAGAAAAAGGATTTCTTACATAATCTTTATAATTTAAAACCAGTAAAATTATACAAATATGACCTAAAACAATTAACCCTTTCAAAAAAAGTGATGTTTGAAAGAGGTATAAAAAATATTGAAGGAATCCAAAGATTATCAAATAGGGTTGTTTTGGTGCCGATAAAGATTTGTGGTGAATTTGAGGATTTCCTAAGAACCTGGGGTTTGGATATAGAAACAAGAGATTATGAACTTGTCCCTCTTATGAGGAAAGAGCTTTTTGAGATTTAAGAATATGATTAAAAACATCACAAAAAAAACAGGATTAGTTACATATTATATATATTGTATATCAAATTTATCAAAGGCAACTGGGCTGATGTTCAGAAAAAAGCTAAAGGGCAATGGATTGATATTTGTGTTTAAACATGAAAAAATAACTCCTTTACACATGATATTTGTTTTTTTTCCAATAGATGTTGTTTTTCTTGATAAAAATAAGAGAGTTGTTGAGATAAAAGAGAGATTCAAGCCATTTAGTTTCTATAACCCAAAGAACAAAGCAATGTTTATCTTGGAATTACCTGTTAATGTAATAAAGAATTCTAAAACAGAGATTGGAGATCAATTGGATTTTTAGAAAGCTATATATATAATGTATTTTAACCAGTGTGCATGAATTTAACTATACATTTAATGACATCAATCATATTAGGAACAAGTCTTTTTCCTGCTTTTGGCTGGAAAGCAGTATTTGTTTTAATTGGTGGATTTTTTATTGATACTGATCATTATTTATTCTATTTGTTCAAGGAAAAAAGCTTTAATCTGAGAAATGCTTATTTTTATTTCAAAGACAAGCAGAACTGTGAAAATGTACTGAGAAATTATGTCCTTCCATTCCACACAATGGAGGCACTTGTTGTTTCAGCAGTTCTCTCACTTTACTTTGAGATATTCCTGATGGTAACTGTTGGCATGATACTTCATATCATACTTGATTGGATTTATGAGCTAAGAAATCAAAAGAACATAAAGGTTCCTTCTATAATATTCTGGTATTACAAAAAAGTTTATAAACATACTAAGTCTACTTTCTAGATACTTATCCCAGTTTGGGGACGTAGTATAACCTGGCTAGAATAGGGGCCTCCAGTAAATGGAGAGATGAGATCTTATGATCGATGACCAATCAAACCTTGTAGAAAGCCTTAGATGGGGGTTCGAATCCCTCCGTCCCCATTTATTTCTTTGTATGCTTGGCTTCTGAAAGAAGACAACATACTTCGGTGTCAACACTGAGAAAAGCTAAGCTTTTCTGGTGTGCCAGAAATCCGATGGATTTTTCAGCATGGACGAAACCATTGTTCTGAATCCCTCCGTCCCCACTTTTTTATTTCTTCTTTTTAGAATTATTGTTGTTCTTGTCTTCTGTTAGCCTTAGGACCCCTAACACTATTATTAATAAAACAACCCCTATAAGGATATAATCAAAATAAGATTCAGCATATGGCACTTCTGGCTCTTTTACAACTAGAGTGGCATTAACAGAGATAACTCCTCCCTGCATATCATCTCCTTTAAACATTATACTTGTCTTGCCTAGCTCATAAGGTGTTAAATAAACATTATTTCCTTTGAACTCAACAA
>JABMPP010000048.1 GCA_013202955.1 Candidatus Woesearchaeota archaeon
AAAATAAGTGCGGCGGGCAGGATTCGAACCTGCGAACCCACTAAGGGAATAGATTCCTCATAATGGGCGAAATCATCGCTCGAAATCTCATCACTCAAATAACTTGAGTCTATCTCATTTGACCAGACTTTGATACCGCCGCAACTGTTTACGATCAGTTGACACCCAATCGCAAGTGGGACATTCACTTCGTGAAGTCCCACGACGAAACTTATGTGGGCTTGAGCAAAGCGAAACTCACCTCATTATCAAACGCTGATGCATTTGCTTTGCTACTGTCGCATATATTAGTTCACAAGAACAAGTATTTTTTTATAAATATTACTACTTTTCAAGCTCATTCAGCTTTCCTTCAATATCTTCTAATTCAGAACCCAAATCATCTATCTCTTCTTCTTCCTTCTCTTTTGGTGCTTTTATCTCTTTATTCAGGCCTTCAGAAGGAATTCTTAGGTTTGTTTTTGGCATAACTTTTTTTAGTTTTGTGTTAAGCTTTTTTATATCTTCCATAACTTTCTTCAATTCATTAATATACTGCAGTTTTTGTTCTCTGTTCTCCTTAAATTTCTCAAATCTTTGTAGTGTCTCAACTATCTTTTTAGATGCACCTAACACAGTTCTTCTTATTTCGATTGGGTCATCAATCCCTACAAAAAATCTATCTTCTTCTTTCTCAGCCATTATATCGACTCTGGTTCAAACATTGCTTTATCTATAAAACTTATTTTTCTTTCAATCTCTTCTAACTCAGTGTGCCACAAGTCAAGCTCTGTATCTTCATCATTCTTAAGCTCATTTATCTTGTTAAGCAACTCTCTTGCTTCATCCATCTTATTTTTGAGTATGTTTAATGTATCTAAAATATCTTTGTATTCATCAATTTTAACAAATATATGTGCTCCTTGTTTCATTTTATCACCTATTCATTTAACTCAAATAGTTTTTTATCAATCAAAATAAACTTTCTCTGAAGTTCTTTCAAAATCTTGTTCCATTTTTCAAATTCAACATTTTTATACCCTTCAATATCAATAAGTCTTGATAATGTATCTTCTGCTTCTTTAACATTCTTTTTGATATCATTGGTTTTTTCATTTATTCTTCTAAAATGATGTACAGTTATGTAAATAGGGCCTCTTGTTATTTTATCCTGTAATGCTTGTTTATACTCTTTTTTGAATATATCAACGTGTTTTGGCTTTGATTCAACACTTGTTCTTTTTGGAGGTAATGGTGGTGGTTC
Source organism: Candidatus Woesearchaeota archaeon (assembly GCA_013202955.1). Classification (GTDB taxonomy): domain Archaea; phylum Nanobdellota; class Nanobdellia; order Woesearchaeales; family JABMPP01; genus JABMPP01. Next base: position 1,244 of record JABMPP010000048.1, read on the forward strand.
TAATTCATCTGTGTGGTCTTTTACAATTTGTTTATGAATATGATGTTCTGGTTCATGAACAGGTGGATAACCATGAAGTGTTTCAGGCACCATCTCTGGCTTCGGTGGAACAGGAAACCCTTTATGAATTGGTGGTTCAATATTTGTATTCTCACTTGGAAAAGGAACATCCACTTTATGTTCCTGCATTGGTGGGGGAGAAATATCTTCTCTTTTGCCAAAACCACTTGGTGGAACAGGAAAATCATTTCCTATGTCTGGAATTGGTGGTGGTGGAGGAGCATCAATAATACTTTTTCTCTCTTCATCTTTTTCTGATTTTTTTAAGAAATTCATAAAACCCATGAAAGCACCCCACAGAAGTTAAAATATCTAAACTCCTTATTAAAAGTTTTGGGACTATTTTTTAATAACAACACAAAAATCTATTTTATAAAACAATAATATTTAAAAACAAAAGCAGACTATATATTTTTTTTAATATGGTTAAAATTGACTTTAAGGGGAAGGATATAATTTCTATAAGGGATTTTTCAAAAGAAGAAATACTCCATATTCTAAAAACCACTGAAAGAATGGAGAAAGAAAACTTCTCAAATCTTCTAAATGGAAAAATAATGGGTAGTTTATTTTTTGAACCAAGCACAAGAACAAGATTAAGCTTTGGAAGTGCTATGAATGGGCTTGGTGGAACTGTTATTGGCTTTTCAGACCCAAAGCAGAGCTCAGCGGCAAAAGGAGAATCCCTACCAGATGCTATGAAAATAACAGAAGGATATTGTGATGTTATTGTTATGAGGCATTATTTAGAAGGAGCAGCCAGACTTGCAGCAGAATCTGCAAATGTGCCTGTTATAAATGCAGGAGATGGTGCAAATCAGCACCCAACACAAACATTTCTGGATCTTTATACAATATTAAAATACAAGAAAAAATTAGATGGATTAACTGTTGGGTTTCTTGGGGACCTTAAATATGGAAGAACTGTTCATTCACTTGTACATGCACTAGCTTATTTCAATGTTAAATTGGTTTTTATATCTCCAGATTCATTAAGAATGCCACCAGATGACTTGGAAGAACTTAAGAAAAAAGGAATAGGGTTTAAGGAAATAGAAAAGTTTAACTCACACATAAAAGATCTTGATGTTATTTATGCAACAAGAATACAAAAAGAAAGATTTCCAGACCAAATGGATTATGAAAAAGTAAAAGATGCATTTATACTTGACAAAAGCATTCTGAAAGGTGCAAAAAAAGACTTAATAATATTGCATCCATTACCTAGAGTTAATGAACTTAATTATGATTTAGATGACACAGAAAATGCTGTGTATTTCGACCAGGCAAAAAATGGGGTTCCAGTAAGAAAAGCACTTCTTGCACTGGTGTTGGGGAAAATATAATGGAAGACAGAGTATACAAGGTTTATAGAATAAAAAACGGCACTGTAATAGATCATATTCCACAGGGAAAAGGTCATCTTGTTATGAAGATTCTAAAATTACATAAGGAACCAAGTGATAATTTTATTGCATTAGGTGTTAATCTAAAAAGCAAAAAAGGAGAATTTAAAGATTTAGTAAAAATAGAGGATAAAGAGCTTTCTGAACAGGAAATAAACAAAATAACATTGATTGCACCAAAGGCAACAATGAATATAATAAGAAATGGGAAAATTACAAAAAAATACAAAGTCAAGCTTCCAAAGAACATAACCGGAATTATGAAATGTTCAAATCCAAATTGTGTTATAAATAATGAACATGATGTATCAACAAAGTTTATAATGATTCAAGAACATCCATTAAGAGTCAGGTGCCGTTATTGTGAGAGGGTAATGGAGTCAAAAGATATTTATGTACTTTAATTTTTTAGGGGGTTATAATGTTAAAAACAAGAATTTCTAAAATAGAGCTAGATAACCCTACAATCCTGGCTTCAGGCATACTTGGTGTTACAAAAGATTCATTGAAAAGAGTGATTCAAAACGGTGCTGGAGCAGTAACAACTAAATCAATATCCAAAGAGCCAAGAAAAGGTCACAAAAGTCCAATCATATTAACAGAAGGAGATTTTATGTTAAATGCGGTTGGTATTTCTAATCCAGGTGTTGGAGAAGCATCAAAAGAGTTTTCAGCTTTAAAAGAACTAAAAGCACCTGTTTTTGGGAGCATTGTTGGCACAACTCCTGAAGAATTTGTTGAAGTGCTCCAAGGATTTTCAAAAAATGATTTTTCTGCAATAGAAGTTCCTTTGTCTTGTCCACACACTCCGGGTTATGGCACAATGGCTGGTCAAGGAACACCTGAAGCAACACATAAAATCACATCAGCAATCAGAGATGCAACAAAGCTTCCTTTAATAATAAAACTCTCACCTAACACTCAAGACCTATCAAAAGTGGCAAAAGCAGCAGAAGAAGCAGGAGCAGATGCAATCTGCGCAGTAAATTCTCTTGGACCAGGAATGAAGATAAATATTGATGTAAAAAAGCCAGTTCTTGGTTTTGGTGTTGGAGGATTAACAGGCCCTGCTTTAAGACCAATTGCTGTTAGGTGTGTATTTGATATATACAAATCTGTTGATATCCCAATTATCGGAACAGGAGGAGTTACTTATGGCAGAGATGCAATAGAAATGTTAATGGCAGGAGCATCAGCAGTTGGAGTAGGAACTGCTGTTTATTACAGAGAGGTAAATGTGTTCAAAAAAATCTGTGATGAAATGGAATCCTGGATGAAAGAAAATAATTATACAAAAATAGAACAACTCATAGGTGCTGTGCATGACTGAACTTCCAACAATCATAAAAATAAAAAGGATTGTTGACGAAGCAGAAGATGTAAAAACATTCTTTTTTGATTATAAAATAGATTTTGAACCAGGACAGTTCTTTATTTTATGGATACCTGGATTGGATGAAAAACCATTTGCCATCTCACATCAAAACAAAGAAGAAATAGGAATGACAATTCACAAGGTTGGAGAATTCACAAAAAAACTATTCTTAATGAAAAAAGGAGATAAAATAGGAATAAGAGGGCCATATGGAAAAGGATTCTCAATAAAAAAATCAAAATCATGTGTTGTTGGTGGTGGTGTTGGGGTGGCAGAACTCTCAATTCTTATTAATAAACTAAAAGATCCAGTAATAATAAATGGTGCAAGAAGCAAAAACAATCTTGTTTTTCTTGATAGATTTAAAGCACACATAACAACAGATGATGGAAGTCTAGGAGAAAAAGGGTTTACAACAGATGTGTTTTCCAAACTTCTTGAAACAGAAAAATTTGATGTTGTTTATACATGTGGTCCTGAAATAATGATGAAGAAGATATTTGAAATATGTGAAAAACATAATATTGAACTTCAAGTATCTATGGAAAGATACATGTCATGTGGTTTTGGAGTATGTGGAAAATGTATGTGTAATGATCAGATTGTGTGCAAAGACGGTCCAGTATTCGACTCAAAAAAATTAAGAAAAATGAGTGAATTTGGAGAATCCGCAAGATTAAGAACAGGAAAAAAAGCAACATTAAAAGAATATTATGGAAAATGAGCCTTTCAATAAAAAACTGTAGAATAATTCATAATGGAAAATTAATAAGCACTAATATTTTTATTGATAATGGAAAAATCACAAAAATAGGTGGTTTTGTTGATGCAGATGAAATTCTTGATGCCCATAACAATATTGTTCTTCCTGGGGTTATTGATCCACATGTTCATTTTAGAGAACCAGGTTTTGAATATAAAGAAGATCTTCTATCAGGTTCAAGAGCAGCTGCAGCTGGTGGTGCAACAACATTTCTGGATATGCCAAACACAAATCCAACAACAACAACAATTGAAGCATTACAGGAAAAAAGAGAGTTAGCAAGAAAATGTGTTGTTAATTACGGGTTTCATTTTGGGTCATCAGAAAATAATATTGATGAGATAAGAAAAGCAGCAAACACAGCTTCTCTAAAAATATATATGAATCCGACAACAGGAAATATGAAGTTAGAAGATGAAGGATTATTAAGGGATTTGTTTTCAAGCCATAACACAATAGCGGTTCATGCAGAAGATGAAATGATAAGAAAAGCAGTAGATCTCTCAAACACTCTAAAAAATAAACTTTATATCTGTCACCAAAGCACAAAAGAAGGGTTAGATTATATCAACCAAAACAGAGGGAATATTCTTGTTGAGACAACACCACACCATTTATTTCTTACAGAAGAAGATCAAAATCAATTTGTAAAAATGAAGCCACCTTTAGTAACAAAGCAAGATCAAGAAGCACTCTGGCAAGGAATTCATGAAGGCTCAATAAACACAATAGGAACAGATCATGCACCACACACAATTTCTGAAAAAGAATCTGGAGAATTTTTTGGTGTGCCAGGTGTTGAAACCTCTCTTCCATTATTATTTAATGCTGTAAATAAGAACATGCTTAGCTTACAACAATTAATTGAGTTAACCTCACATAATCCTGCAAGAATATTTGGGATAAAAAATAAAGGATTCATTGAACAAGGATTTGATGCAGATTTTGTTATTGTTGATCCACACCTAACAAAAAAAGTTAAAAACGAAGAGTTATTTACAAAATGTGGGTGGAGCCCTTTTAATAATTGGGAATTAGAGGGATGGCCTATAACAACAATAGTTAATGGAAATGTTGTGTTTGAGCATGGAGAGGTTTATGATATAAAAGCAAGAGAGGTTGTTTTCAATGGATAAAGATGTTGCAAAAATATTACTGGAAATAAAAGCAGTAACTCTTAGCCCAAATAAAGGTTATAGATATGCTTCTGGGATTTTAAGTCCTATTTATTGTGATAACAGATTATTGATGAGTTATCCAGATAAAAGAAAACAAGTTGTTGATTATTTCATAAAAAAAATTAAACAAAATAATCTTGAGTTTGATGTTATAGCAGGAACAGCTACTGCTGGAATACCTCATGCAGCATGGATTTCAGATAAATTAAATAAACCAATGATCTATATAAGATCAGCATCAAAAGAACATGGTAAGGAAAACAGAATAGAAGGAAAGCTTGAGAATGGACAAAAAGTGCTGGTTATAGAAGACTTAGTAAGCACAGGAGGAAGCTCTGTGAGTGCTGTTGAGGCTGTTAAACAAGCAGGTGGAGTTGTAGAAGAATGCATAGCAATATTCTCTTATGAAATGGAGAAAGCAACCCAGAGATTTGAACAAGCAGAATGCAAATTATTAACATTAACAAACTTTAGTACTTTGGTTGATGTGGCATCAAAAGAAGATTATATAACTAATCAAGATAAGGAAATTATTTTACAATGGAATAAAGACCCACAAGGATGGGGTAAAAAGGTTGGATTAGAATGATTAAATATGATAAAAGCATTATACCAGCATGTGATGTTGGGACATTAGAAGAACTCAAAAATATAGTAAAAGGAACTTGTTCTGTTGAGGGTGTTGGTGCATATAAAATAGGATTTGAGTTAGTTATCCCTTTTGGGATGAAAAAAGTGGTTGAGAAGATAAGAGAATTTACAGAGCTTCCAATAATATATGATCATCAAAAAGCAGGAACAGATGTTCCATTTACAGGAGAGAAATTTGCAAGAGTTTGCAAACAAGCAGGTGTTGATGCTGTTATATTATTTCCACAAGCAGGACCAGAAACAGAAACAGCATGGATAAAAGCTTGTCAAGAAGAAGGATTAAAAGTGATTGTTGGTGGAGAGATGACTCATCCAGCATATCTAATGCCAGAAGGATTTCTTTCAGAAGACGCACCAAAAAGAATATACGAGCTAGCTGCTTCTCTTGGTGTGATAGATTTTGTTGTGCCAGGAAACAAGCCAGAAAAAATATTAGAATACAAAAAACTGCTTGAAGAAAAAGGTATTCATCCAATCTTTTATTCACCTGGATTAATAAGCCAAGGTGGAGAGATAACAGAATCAGCAAAATCAGCAGGAGATAACTGGCATGCAATTATTGGCAGAGGGTTGTATAAAGCCGAAAATATTAAAAAAGCTGCTGAAGAATTTACAAGTAGGATAAAATGAAAGTAAAAATAGCACCATCAATATTATCAGCAGATTTCTCTAATCTGCAAAAGGATGTTGATAAAGTAAAAAATGCAGATTACCTTCATATTGATGTAATGGATGGGCATTTTGTGCCTAATATAACAATAGGACCTGTTGTTATTGAAAACATAAAAACAAAATTAGTAAGAGATGTTCATTTAATGATTATGGACCCTGAAAAGTATGCAAAGGGATTTGCAAAAGCAGGGGCAGATATTATAACATTTCATGCAGAGACAACCAAGAACATAAAGAAAACAGTAAAAACAATAAAAAAATTAAAAGTCAAGGTTGGGGTTGCGATAAACCCAAACAAATCATTATCATTGATTAAACCAATAATTAATGATGTTGATATGGTGCTTCTTATGACTGTTTTTCCTGGCTTTGGAGACCAGAGCTTTATTTCATCTGTTCTAAAAAAAGTAAAACAACTAAGAAAACTAAAACCAAAACTTGATATCCAGGTTGATGGTGGAATAGATGATAAAACAATAAAACAAGCAGTAAAAACAGGCGCAAATGTGATTGTTGCAGGATCTTTCATTTTTGGGAGCAAAAATCCAAAGAAAACAGTTGAATTATTGAGAAAATCAGCTAAAGATATTTAAATTCTTAAGTTATTACAAAATATATGATAATAGCATTAACAGGAAAACTAGGTTCTGGGAAAACAACAGTTGCTAATATCTTCGAATCGCTTGGTGCAAATATAATAAGTGCAGATAAGCTAGGCCACGAACTCTTAACAAAAGAAAACATTAAGAAAAAGCTTGTTGAAAATTTTGGAGAGGATATTCTAGAATCAAATAACATAAACAGAAAAAAGCTTGCTGAGGTTGTTTTTAATGATCTAGACAATCTTAAAACATTAAACAGCATAATTCATCCATTACTAAAAAGAAAAATACTTGAAAATATAAAACCAGGATTAAATATAATTGATGCTGCACTTTATTATAAACTTGAGCTAGAAACTGTTTCTGACAAAACAATTCTTGTTGAATGCACAGAAGATAAAGTTTTAAAAAGATTAAATGATATTAGTTTGGTATCAAGAAGAAGCTTCCAGAAACAGATAAAAAATCCAGATTATATAATAAATAACAACAACACACCGGAGAACACAAAAGAACAGGTTATAAAGATTTGGGGGAAATTAAATGAAAGCAGTTTATCCAGGAACATTTGATCCAGTCACAAATGGTCACATAGATATAATAAAAAGAGCATTAAAAATATTTGACAAAATAGTGATTGCTGTGGGAGAAAATCCAACAAAACAAGCTGTTTTCCCAACATCTGAAAGAATTGAGATGTTAAAAGAATCAACAAAAGGGTTGAGTGTAGAGGTTGATAATTTTGAAGGACTGGTTGTGGATTATCTAAAGAAACAGAAAATAAACACAATCAAGGTCATTAAGAGCTGTTTCTGATTTTGATTATGAGTTTCAGATGACAATAACAAACAGAGAGCTTGATGGGGATGTTGATACTGTTTTCTTTATGACAGATAAAGAATATTTTTACCTTAGCTCAGGATTAGTAAAACAAATAGCAAAACACAATGGGAATCTTTCAAAACTTGTTCCGAGTTTTGTTGAACAAAAACTTAAAGAAAAATTAAGATGAAAGAAGGGTTATTCTATAAAAAAATAAACAAGAACACAATTCAATGTGAGTTATGTCCAAGATTATGCAAGCTTCAGGATAAAAAAATTGGATTTTGTCATGTAAGACAAAATATTAAGGGAAAACTTTATTCTATGGTTTATGGAAAAGCAGTTGCTGTTCATATTGATCCAATTGAGAAAAAGCCATTATTTCATTTTTACCCAGGTTCAAATGTTTTTAGCTTTGGAACTGTTGGATGCAACTTAAGATGTAAGCATTGCCAGAACTGGGAGATTTCACAAATAGAGGGTGGAGAATATCCTGGCCAGGACTTATCACCAGAAAAAATAATTGATTTATGCATTGATAACAATTGCAAAAGCATTGCTGCAACATACAATGAGCCAACAATCTTCTATGAATATATGCTTGATGCATTCAAGTTGGCAAAAAAAAATAACATAAAAACAACAGCAGTCAGCAATGGCTTTGTTTGTAAAGAGCCAATGAAGAAGCTGTTAAAATATCTGGATGCAGTAAATGTTGACCTTAAAGGGTTTACAAACAAGTTTTATGGCAAAACAACAACAGCATGGCTAGAGCCTGTTTTAGACACACTGAAATTAATAAATAAATCAGATACATGGCTTGAAATAACTAATCTAATGATCCCAACATTGAATGATGACCCAGAAACAGTTGAGAAGATGGTAAAATGGATAAAAGATAACCTGGGAAAAGAGGTTCCTGTTCATTTCACAGCGTTTTATCCTTATTATGAGTTAAATCATCTGCCACCAACATCAGAAAAAACATTAGAAAAAGCACACGAGATAGCAAAAAAACATGGTTTAAAATATGTTTATGTTGGAAACATAAGAACAGATGATAAAGAAAATACATATTGTCCAAAATGTAATGAAATATTAATAGAAAGAGTTGGATTTAATATTCTTCAAAACAACATAAAGAAAGGAAAATGCGATTGTGGTCGAAAAATTTCCGGAAAATTTAATTAAAAATATATTAACAACATAATCTTTATGTTTTCTATGAAATATATAATATTGTTTTTATTATTCATGAGTATGGTTAGTGCCCAGCAAAAAACAGCAACACTGGATATAAATATAAATGTTATTGATGATGATTCCAGCACCACAATATATGAATCAAGCTCACAGAAATCTCTAAAACTAGTTCCATTCTTTATACTTGGGACGATTGGTTTGATATGTTTGGCATTGATATGGAAGCTTACATAAGCGAAAGATTTTTTAACCTTTAAAATTTCTAAGACAGCATGGGATTATTTAAGAAAAAAAAGAATGAAGAAAAGAAAGAGGAAAAGCTTTCTGATTCTGAAAGATTGGATATTGGGCAGGTCCAGGTAAGAACAATTGTAGAATTATTTGGCAAACCAAGAAAACATGTCCAGGATTCCTTAAAAACATATGTTACAAAATTAAAAATAGATCCAGAAGCAGAGATAATAAAAGAAGAATTCTCCAAGCCAAAAAAACAAGGAGATCTTTATTCAATGTTTGTTGAACTAGAAATCTGGTTTAAGGATGTACCAAAGCTCATTGATTTCTGCTTTGATTATATGCCTTCAAGTGTGGAAATAATAAAACCACAAAAATTTGAATACAACAACGATGAATTTGCAGGGATGCTTAATGATCTTCAGGCAAAGCTACATCAGCTTGACATGATTGTAAAGAACCTAAAAATGGAAAATCTTAATCTAAAAAACAACGCAGGAAACTTAATTAGAAACATATTTAATCTATCTCTGAAAAAAAAGAGCAAAACTCTTGATGAAATTTCAGTTGATGTTGGAATACCAATAGAAGATCTGAAAAATCTAATAAAAGTATTACTTAAAGAGGGAAGAATAGTTCTAAAAGATAACAAATACATTCTGCCAGGTAAGTAAATATGGAAGATTTAAAAAATAAAATTGAAGCTGTATTATTTTCTGTAGGAAAAAAGATTAGTGCAGAGAATATTTCTAGGTTGTGTAGGGCAACATTAGAAGATGTACTTAAAGAATTGAAAAAACTTCAACAAGAATATTCTGAAAAAGATGGTGCTCTTGTTATATTAGATGAAGGAGAAAAATGGAGCCTTAATGTCAGGGAAAAACATGCTACATTAACAAAGAAAATTGTTGCTGATACAGAGTTAAGCAAAACATTAATGGAAACATTAGCTGTTATTGCATGGAAACAACCAATTAGACAGTCAGAGCTTATCAGAATAAGAACAAACAAAGCGTATGATCATATAAAAGAGCTTGATAACATGGGCTTTATAACATCTGAAAAACATGGAAGAACAAAATTACTAAAAGTAACAGAAAAATTCTTCAATTATTTTGAGATATCTGGAGCAGAGGATATAAGAAAGGTTTTCAAAGGTGTAAAAGAAATTGCTGAAGAAACAGTGAAAATGAAAGAAAAAAAACAGAGTGTTGAAGAAGTTGAGACATTTGGTGAAAAAGAACCAGAACAAGAATCAGAAGAAAAATTAGGAGATTTAGAGGTTTTTGATGAAGAAGAAAAACAAGAACCAGAAGATGAAGAAGAGAATAATGAAGTAGAAGAACAAGAAGAAAAACAGGAAGAAGACACAGAAGAAGAGTCAGAAGAAAAAACAGAAGAAGAACCAAAGCAAGAATCAGAAGATGAAACAGAAGAATTAATAGATGAAGAGCTCAATAAATAATAAGATGTTTCTTTTACAATGCCCAGGTTGCAAAAACAGAATGAAATACCAAAATAGAGGAAGCATTATAATAAAAAAATCAAAAAAATGTGTTTATTGCGGAAGAAGTTTTAAGGTCAGAGATTCTATAATAAAAAAATTGGAAAAATAATACCATAACACTTATAAACCCATAAAAATTACTTTTTATCGAGGATAAATAGGTCTTCTAAATGGATAAAATAAAAGAAAAAATAGTCCCAAGAGTGATAGAAGAGGAAATGAAAAAATCTTATATAGATTATGCTATGTCTGTTATTGTTGGGAGAGCATTACCTGATGTAAAAGATGGATTAAAACCAGTTCACAGAAGAATTCTTTATGCAATGAATGATCTTAGTTTAGATCACAATAAACCATATAAAAAATCAGCAAGAATCGTTGGAGAAGTTTTAGGTAAGTATCATCCACATGGTGACACAGCTGTTTATGATTCTCTCGTCAGAATGGCACAGAATTTTTCACTTAGATACATGCTTGTTCAAGGTCAAGGTAATTTTGGTTCAGTTGACGGTGATAATGCAGCTGCTATGAGATATACTGAAGCAAGAATGCATAAATTAGCAGAAGAGATGTTAAAAGATATTGAAAAAAACACTGTTGATTTTCAGGATAATTTTGATGCCACATTAAAAGAACCAAAAGTACTTCCTGCAAAGATTCCTAATCTGCTTGTTAATGGAAGTTCAGGAATTGCTGTTGGAATGGCAACAAACATTCCTCCACACAATATGTCAGAGGTTGTTGATGGGATTGTTGAGTTTATTAATAATCCAGAGGTAACATCAGATGAGCTTACAGCCCATATAAAAGGGCCTGATTTTCCAACAGGTGGAATAATGTTTTCATCAGGAATCAGAGCTGCACACAAGTTTGGAAGAGGAAGGGTCACTGTAAGAGCCAAAACAGAAATAGAGGAAAAAAAAGGCAGAAAAGCAATCATAGTAACAGAGATACCTTATCAGCTAAATAAATCACTTCTTGTTGAACATATCGCAAGTCTTGTAAAGATAAAAAAAATACAAGGAATAAGTGATCTAAGAGATGAGTCTGACAGACAAGGAATGCGTATTGTTATTGAGCTTATGAAATCAGCTAATTCTGATATTGTGTTAAATCAACTTTTCAAACACACAAAGATGCAAAACACATTCAGCATAAATATGCTTGCATTGGTTGATGGAGAGCCAAAAACACTCAGCCTTGCTGATATGATAAAATATTATGTTATCCACAGACAAAACATTGTTACAAGAAGAACAAAATTTGATCTGATTAAGGCAGAGAAAAGAGCACACATTCTTGAGGGAATAATAATTGCATTGAAGAATATTGATCCAATAATAATCATAATCAAAAAATCAAAAACAGTAGAAGCTGCAAAATTACAATTAAAACTAAAATACAAACTTTCAGTTGAACAGGCACAAGCAATATTAGAGATGAGATTACAGAGATTAACTTCACTTGAACAAAAGAAAATAATGGATGAGCATACATCATTGTTAAAATTAATAGCTGAGCTAAAAGAGATACTCGCAAATAAAGAGAAGATATTAGATATAATAAAAAATGAACTTTTGGAACTAAAACAAACTTTTGGAGATGAAAGAAGAACAAAGATTGTTCAAGGAGGAGATGAGGCAGACATTGATATTGAGGATCTTATTGAAGAAGAAGATATGGTTGTTACAATATCACATAAAGGGTATATCAAAAGAATGCCTATTGATACCTATAGACAGCAGAAAAGAGGGGGAAAAGGAATAATAGGTGCAACAACAAGAGAAGAAGATTTTGTTGAACATCTTTTTATTGCAAACACACATTCATATTTATTATTTTTTACAGATACTGGAAAAGTGCATTGGTTAAAGGTGTATAAAATACCAGAAGCAAGCAGACAAGCAAAGGGAAAACCAATCATAAATCTTATTAATCAAGAGGAAGGGGAGAAAATAGCTTCTTTTGTTCCTGTAAAAGAATTTGATGACAAACATCATCTTGTGTTGATAACCAAAAATGGTATATTAAAGAAAACAAACCTGCAATCATACTCAAGACCAAGAAAAGGTGGAATAATTGCAATAAATTTGGATAAGGATGACAGGGTAATAGATGCAAAATTAACAGATGGAAACCAGCAAATAATAATAGCATCTAAAAAAGGAATGGCAGTAAAGTTCCATGAAAATGATGCAAGATCAATAGGAAGAACATCAAGAGGGGTTATTGGTATGAGGCTTAGGAAGGATGACAAGGTAATTGGTGCTGTTATTGCAGATGATAGCAAGACATTGCTGACTGTAACTGAAAATGGATTTGGTAAAAGAACAAGAATATCAGAATACAGAAGAATAATTCGTGGTGGAATTGGTGTTATTAATATACAATGTAGTGAAAGAAACGGAAACGTTGTGTCAATAAAATCTGTGTCTGCAGATGATGAATTGATGTTTATTAGCAGGAAAGGAATAATAATAAGAACATCAGCAAGTTATGTTTCTGTAATTGGTAGAAACACACAAGGGGTCAAATTAATGAAGATGGCTCAAGGGGATTATGTTGTTTCTGCAGCAAAAGTCATAAGCGAAAACAATAATTCAAAATGAACGGATTAGCTATTTGTCATAAAGGATTGGAAGATATTTCTTCATCTGAGATTAAAGAGTTAATAGGTTCTGACTCAAAAACCGAAGAAACAATTGTTTTATTTGATGGGAAAGATAAAGATTTTTCTTTATTGTGTTATAAGGGACAGAGTTTTACTAAAATTATATATTTAATTGATAAGTTCAAGTTCAAAAATGATTTATTCAAAAAAATAGAAGAATCAATCAAAAATCCAAAAGAATTTACAGAAGAAAACAAAACATTCAGAGTTGATTGTGAAAGATGTGGAACACATGATTTCTCAAGTGTTGAGGTTGAACAACATTTAGCAGCATCAATAAAGAAACATCAAGTAAAAGTTGACTTGAAAAATCCAGATGTTATATTTTATGTTTATATATACAATAACAACTGTTATGTTGGTGTTGATCTTGCTGGTTTTGACCTATCAAAAAGAGATTATAGAATATTTACAGACCCAACATCTCTAAAAGGAACAGTTGCATACTCTTTGTTAAGATTATCAGGATTCAAAAAAAATAAAATATTGGTTGATCCGGTTTGTGGCACAGGAACAATCCCAATAGAAGCTGCATTATACTCAACAGGATTCTCAGTTAATTATTTCAGAAAAGATAAGTTTGCTTTTTTGAGGTTAAAGAGATTTAAAACAGAGCTGGAGAAATTAGACAAAATAGATATGAAAACAAAAACAAACATCTATGGATTCAGTCATCAGCTCGCAAAGATCAAGGCATCCCAAAAAAACTCAAAAATAGCAGGAATAAACAAAAAAATTAATTTTTCAAGATTAGATATTGAATGGTTGGGCACAAAATTTGATGATGATTCCATTGATAATGTTGTTAGTTATCTTCCAAGTCCTTCTAGAAGAATGCCTGAAAAAATAGTTGAAAAAATTTATGATGAATTATTTCATCAACTAGGATTTGTTCTAAAAAACAAAAGTGTAATTATTATTGCTGTAAGAACATCTGAATTATTGAAAAAAGTTTTGAAAAAATATAAATTCAAACTAAAACAAGAAAGAGAGATTTGGCATGGGCAGGAAATGTTAAAAATAATTACATTAAACAAATAAAGTTAAATTTATAAACTCAATATTCTTCACATTTTACGTAGGGTGCTACTTAACTCAGACAGTTTTACTGTTTAGGAAAGTCCGCCCACAGCAAATGCCACTCTTGCAAAAGAGTTCTGGAAACAGAAGGCAACCACTCAGAAACGAAACGACCTTTAAACAGGATGATGCTGTGAAAACATTGGTGACAATGTTGAGATCCACAGAAATCTTCGATTTCTGGGACGCCAGAAATTTTCAATTTCTGAGCGTAACCAGCAGACGTTTTTGAAGGAATCGGTGAAACGGTGAGCCCTGGCTTGTGCAAGTGCAACACGCTTAGTTAAATGTTAAGGAGGATCATTCACTTCAACGTGAGATCCTACAGAAGGCGGCTTATGGTGCCCTACACTTTTTAATACAAAACCCACAAAAATCAAAGACGTTCAAAAAGCAAAGCTTTTTGACGTGCCAGAAAAGCACAGCTTTTCTAAGCATTTTTGGGGTTCCAAAAAACCGAGGTTTTTTTAGAATGGCAAGAAGAGACAATAAAGTTCAAATGCCAAGCGGAATGGGAGGCTTGGTAAGATATTTTGATGAATATAAGTCAAAGATAGAGTTCAAACCAGGACACATTATTGTTCTAGTTGTTCTTGTTATAATAATTATAATAATTCTACATGCCTATGGCAGAGTATTATTTGGGGTATAAAAATGATTCCAGGAATGAATCCAAGGAAAATGCAGCAGATGATGAAACGAATGGGTATTCAGCAGAATGAGCTTGATGCCAAAGAAGTAATCATTAAATTAAAAGATAAGGAAATAATTATCTCAAATCCTTCTGTTTCTAAAGTTAACATGATGGGTCAGCAAACTTACCAAATAGTTGGTGAGGAAACTGAAAGATCAATCTCAACAGAACCAGACATAAGCGAAGATGATGTAAAAACAGTTATGAATCAAACAGAAGCAACAGAAGAAGAAGCAACAGAAGCAATAAAAAAACACAAAGGAGATCTTGCTGAATCTATTCTTGATTTAAAGAGTTAAATTTTTATAGTTTCTTTCTATAATATTTTATATGGAACGATTCCAACTAGAGAGGGAAAAAGCACTAAAACACCTAAGGGTTGCAGACCATATGCTTACCCAGACTTATCCTTTAGTAAAAGATCCAAAACTTCTTATTGCTGTTCTTGAAAACATATTTCGTTCCTTATCAAGTGCAATGTCTTCTATATTATATTATGAAAGATTGTTTAAAAGAATCCCTCCCTTTTCAGAAGATTTTGATTCAATGTTTAACACATTCAAGGCAAGATGCACTAGAAGATATGACATAAACATAGAATATATCACTTTAATCCAAAATATCAAAGATTTAATACAAGAACATAAAAAAAGTCCTGTTGAATTTGCCAGAAAAGATAAGTTTGTGATAACAACAGAAAGTTATCATCTTAGGATTATTTCTACAGATAAAATTAAAGAATATATATCAAAGGCAAAACTATTTATAGAAGAAATGAATAACATGGTTAGCAAGAATGACGGAATTTTTAGATGATGCCAAAGAGGAGTTAAAGAGAGTTGACCACTTAATATATGTGAGTCTAAAATACACAAGAACTGTTGATGTGCTGAAAAATATAATAGAGAGATTGATAAATTTTTTTGATTTTATTATAGATGGTTTATTAGAACAAGCAAAAAATAAAAAAAAGATAAAAGAAATTCCAATATCTCCCAAACTTAAATGTGAAGTTCTTATAAATTTATACAAGAATGATACATTCAACAGCTATATTGATTTCTATCTTCTTTTAAGAAGATTAAGCAGAGCAGAATATACTAGAAGAAATGAATACAGAAGACATGTAACAATGACAGCAATCTTCAACTCTGGAGAGATAATGGAAATAAATATGGATATAATAAATGAATATTTTGAAAAAGCAAAGATATTTGTTGAATATATTGAAGAAAAATACGTAAAATGAAGGAAAGAGTAAAAAGTATGAAGAAAAAAGGTTGGTCTGAAAAAGAAATAGACAAAACACTTTCAATGTTGGCAAAAAATAGAAGCAGTGAATATGAAAGAACCTCAAACAGAATAATCTACTGGACTGTGTTGCTGGTGCTGACAATCTCAAATTTCCTGGTTGCTGTTTTACTTATCCCTTTCTTACTTGTAATAAGCACAGTAAAATTCTATCTTCTTATTATTACATTAGGATTAATATTTGGGTTGTTATTTGATCTGCTTGTTAGAGATATAGAGCACCTAAAAACAAAACATCATGTTTTTGCAGCTGTGTTTATTCCAATAATAGCTGTTGTAAATCTTTTTATGATGATAACTATTGCAAACAGATTAGCTGATTTTCTTAATATAGGAATAACAGAAAGCCCTGTTTTTGCAAGCTTTATCTATGTTTTAGTGTTTATACTCCCGCACATAATAAATCTGTTAAGAGAAGAATTCTTTCAATAGAAAAATTAGTGAGCTTGAGCGAAGCGAAACTCACATCGCTCCCAATCGGCGAAAGGATTGAGGGCGGTAGGCGAGAATCGGACTCGCGTCACAGGATCCACAGTCCTGTATTCTACCATTAAACTACTACCACCATAACAAACACATAGTATTAGAAATCCACTTATAAACTTTACTAATCTTAAAGATAAACGCAACTTACGAAAATTCTTCAAATTTTCTAAGTTCGAAAAAATTCTTGAATTTTTTCGTAACCTTTATAAACTAACATTCAACCCCACACGTAGAGCCCGAGTTAACGCGCTTCTAGGGTTGTATTACTTCTATACAACTCTAATTTGATATAATAACATAATACGATGGAACAAAAAGATTTCAAATACATTGTAAGGGTTGTCAACACAGATCTTGACGGCAACAAACCAATAGAAATAGCTATGAGAAAAATCAAAGGGGTTAATTTTATGTTTGCAAATATTATTTGTTATTTTGCAGGTGTTGATAATAACAAGAAAACAGGTTATTTGCTGGATGGGGAAATAAAAAAATTAGATGATGTATTAAAAAACCCTTTAAAATATAATATACCTTCATGGATGCTTAACAGAAGAAAGGATTATGAAGAAGGAACAGACAAGCATATTCTTACATCAGATATAAAATTTGTTCAGGAAAATGATCTGAAAAGGCTTAAGAAAATAAAATCATACAGAGGAATGCGTCATGCTTATGGATTGCCGACAAGAGGCCAGCGTACAAAATCCAATTTCAGGAAAAACAAGGGAAAAGTTACAGGAGTAAAGAGAAAGAAAGGAAAGTCAGGTAAAGCTTAAATTTTCGGTGAAAATTATGGGAGATCCAAAAAAACTAAAGAAAAAGTACTCAAAGCCTATTCATCCTTGGCAAAAGAATAGAATAGAGACTGAAAAAGAGCTTTTGAAAAAATATGGGCTCAAAAATAAAAAAGAGATATGGAAAGCAGTATCTTTCAAAAAACAAATAGCCGATCTGGCAAAAAAATATGTAAGAGATACAAGTGATCAGGGAAAAAAGGAAAAAATTCAACTTCTTCAAAAACTAAACAAATACGGGTTATTACAAAAAACTGCAAAGCTTGATGATGTGTTAACAATTGAAACAGAAGATATATTGAAAAGAAGGTTACAAACACTTGTTCATGAAAAAGGATTATCAAAAACATCTAATCAGGCAAGACAATTCATAACACATGGTCATATAAAGATTTCTGATAAAAAAATAACAAGTCCAGGCTATGTTGTTCCTTCAGTAGATGAGTCACACATAGAATTCACTGTTAAATCAACACTTAATGACAAGGAGCATCCTGAAAGAGCCCCTTCTAAAAAACCAAAACCAGTAAAAAAGCAAGAGGATAAATAAAAATGGGAAGAGAAGATATAAGGTGGGGAATTGTACATATATATGCCTCTTATAATAACACAATAATTCATATTA
>JABMPP010000049.1 GCA_013202955.1 Candidatus Woesearchaeota archaeon
GGTCATAGGTTCAAATCCTATCCCCGCTATTTTTTTTCTTTCGTGAATTTTTCGGAAAATCTCACTAAACACTTATTAAGAATTATTTCTCAATGATTTAAATGGTTAAAATAACAGAAGAAGAGTATTTGATTATTTCAAAAACAATAATAAAAAAACTTTATTCTGTAAGAGCTTGGGGTAAAGGACACCTATTAATTGAGAGATTTAAATCTGGTCTGCCTTCTCATTATAAAGGAGATGTAGATTATGTAGTTAAGGATCTAATGAAAAAAGAGATTATTTTGCCTTATGGAAAAACAAAGCACGGCTTTGCAGTATATCTTAATAAAAATAAAATTAAGGAAATACTTCAAATATTGGAGGAAAATTATAGTTCTATCTTTGGCTCTTAAGGGCTAAAAATAGAAATATTTAAATAAGATGGGAATAATCAGAATAAATATGGAAGAAGCACAAAAATCAATATTTTTGGAGGTTATGGGGAATTATCCTATAAACAGGGTTCTGGATTTTTTAATTATACATGAAGACTTTGATTATTCTATGAAAGAAATAGCAGTAAAATCAGGAGTTGGTTATTCTACATTAAAACTATTCTGGAAAGATCTTGTTAATAGTGGAATAATGGAGTTTACAAGGAATATAGGGAAAGCAAAGCTCTATAAACTAAACAAGAAAAACTCTATTGTAGAACAATTTAAAAAATTATATTGGACAATAACACATAAAGTAACTGAAGATATGTTGAAGGAGAAGATAATAGCATGACATTAATTTGTGGTATTGATGAAGCCGGAAGAGGGCCTGTTATTGGTCCATTAGTAATCTGTGGTGTTTTGATAGATGAGAAACATGATTCCAAACTAAAAGATATTGGTGCAAGGGATTCTAAACTACTCACTCCAAGACAAAGAGAAGAGATTGAAGAAAATATAAAAAAAACAGTCAAAAAATACAAACTAATAGTTATTGAGTCAAAAGAGGTTGATAAAGCTGTTGAATCTGAAGAAACCAATCTGAATTGGTTGGAAGCAGACAAAATAGCTGAAATAATTAATTATCTTAACCCAAACATTGCATATGTTGACTGTCCGAGCAACAACATAAAAGCTTATACAAATTATTTGGAAGAAAGAGTTAAAGGAAAAACAAAAATAATCGCAGAGCATAAAGCAGACATGAAATTTCCAACAGTAAGTGCTGCCTCAATTATTGCAAAAGTAGAAAGAGATTCATTGATAGAAAAACTAAAGAAAAAACATAATGTTCAGTTTGGCTCTGGCTATCCATCAGATCCAATAACAGTTAGATTCTTAGAAAAAAACTATAAAAAATACAATTTCTTCAGAAAAAGCTGGGCTACATGGAAAACAGTTGCAAAAGCCAAAGGTCAAAGTAAGCTGGGTGAATTCTGATGGAATATAATTATCATGTTGATGAAAATGATAAAGTAATTGGAAAAATTTCCAGAAAAGAGATGAGAGAAAAAAATCTTTTGCATAGGGGTAGCACAACATTGATTTTTAATAAAAAAAGGGAAATATTGATTCATAAAAGACCAAAAGACAAGGAGGTTTATCCTGATTGCTTTTCAATGATTTTTGGAGGTGGGGTTAAATATGGTGAAACATATGAAGAGGCAGCAAAAAGAGAATTAAAAGAGGAAATAGGGATAGAATGCGATGATTTGAGGTTTGAGTTCTATGATCTTTGGGAGGATGAAATAGACAGGTGTTTTATGAAGATTTATTCTTGTGTAACTGATGGTCCATTTAATTTTGATGAGAAAGAAGTAGAAGAGCCAAGATTTATCTCTCTGGAGAAACTTAAAAAGATGATAGAAGAAGAGTTTGCACCAGGTGATGTTTATTTGTTTAGAAAATTCCTTTCTAAGACTTCCACAACAGATTAAAATAATTCAGATGCGATTTAACAATATCCTTGTTCTGGATTTTTATTGCTATTGGTTCTTTTGACCATTGGATAAACAAACAGTTATCTCCATAAATAATAGTTGTTGTTGGGTTTGTGAACTTGTTCTCGACGAATTTATATTTAAGTAGTTTTCTTCCTTTTACTTTCTGCTTTAACTTCAATGGAAATATTGATCTCTGTTTTATCCCTTTTTTTATCCTTTTTTTGTGCCACAACTCAAAATATCCACCAAACACTTTTTTGAACTGAAGCTGAGCACCAATAAGAGAAATCTGTTTCCTCTCCTCTAAAATATCCTCAAACAGTATTCTTAACCCTTTTTTCCCAACAAACACATTTGCTTCAAGAGTTTTTTTATCAGGATTTATTGTTTTTTTAAGCTTTTTAACATCTTTTAGAACATCTTTTTTTGTTTCCTCAAACTCTTCTTGCTTCTTATTAATTAAAGAGAGAATCGAATTAGGAGATTTTGCTTCAAACCATTTTAATTTATTCTTAATTATAAAAGAAACAACTCCTTTTGAGATTAATCTATCTAATGCTTCATACACATTTGTTCTGTTTATTTTAGTTACAGAACTTATTTTGTTTGGATAACTGCTCCCCTGTTTCAGCAGATGCAGATAAATCTTTACCTCTGAAGGGCTGAATCCAAGTTTTGAAAGGTTTTCTTCAATCATACACATAATTAATATGGCTTTTTATATAAATGTTGTGGTATTACACAACAACTATAATTTAAAACACATTCTTTATTATCCAACCACATGTCTGAAACATTAGAAGATAGAGTAAAGCAAGAAGAATTTTCAATATGGGAATTTCTTGTAGCCGCATACAGCTCAAGCAGAGCAGTAAAAATAGGACTGGAAACTGCAGCAGCAGGTTATTCTTTTCCTGTTGTTGGTTTGTTTTCTATGGGATTTTACTTAACTGCAAAAACAGTAGGTTCAGGAATAAAATATATTACAGATCTTTTAAGAAAACCTGAAAGACAATTTAATTTATCAGATATGTTTTATGAAGCAAAGAGTTCTTATAATCCTTTAGGCAAACACAGAAGACCAAATTTCATGGGTACAATTCTTTCAGTGGTTGGTTATAAGGGTTTTTGAGTATTTTAATTAAATTTTCACAACTTTTATATATAACCATAATACAAATAATAATGATTTATCGACTAAGAGAGATACAAGATGACTAAAATACAGAAAATAGTAATGAGGGGTTTTAAGTCCTTTGGAAAAAGAGTTGAAATGCTTTTTGGTCCTGGTTATAATGTAGTTTTAGGTCCAAATGGTTCTGGGAAAAGCAATGTTCTGGACTCATTGACATTTGTGCTTGGCAAAGGATCAAGTAAGGGATTAAGAGCTGACAAGGCAGCAAACCTTATCTATAACGGCGGAAAAACAAAAAAACCTTCAAAAGAAGGTGAAGTGAGTATATATTTTGATAATTCTGATAAAGTGTTTCCAACAAATGACCCTTCAATTAAAATAACAAGAATTGTAAGGCATACAGGACAATCAATATACAAAATAAATGACAAGACAAGAACAAGACAGCAAATTCTTGACCTTCTTTCTATTGCAAGAATAAATCCTGACGGCTCAAACATAATTCTTCAGGGAGATATAACAAGATTTGTAGAGATGTCTCCAAATGAGAGAAGAGAGATAGTTGAGGACATAGCTGGAATAACTGTTTATGAGGAAAAAAAGCACAAAGCACTACTTGAGATGGAAAAGGTTGAGATAAAACTAAACGAAGCAGACATTGTTTTGAAGGAGAGACAAGTTCATTTAAAGGAGCTGAAGAGCGACAGAGATCAGGCAATGAAGTTCAAACATCTTGAGGATCAGAGAGACCAAAACAAAGCATCATTGTTAAAAATTCAGATAGATGAAAAAGCTGGAAAAAACAAAATCTATGAGGATTCAATAAATGAGGAAAAATCAAAGATAGAGAAACTTCAAAAAAGCATAAATGAGCTGAAATCCAGTGTTGAGAATAAAAGAGAGAATATAAAGAAGCTAAATGAGGAGCTTGAGAAAAGAGGGGACAAAGAACAACAGACCCTTCACAAAGAGGTTGAGAAATTTAAGATTGATATTGCAACAAACAGAACAAGAACAAGCTCAAATGAGAATGAGATATTAAGAATAGCCAGCAGAAAAGATCAGCTAAACAAATCCTTGGAAGATCTTAATGAAAAAATAAATAATCTTGAGTATGAAAAGCAAAAGCTTCAGGAGAGTAAAAACTCCAATGCAAAAGATCTTAAGGATATTGAAAAAAAGATAAGTGAATTTAGAGGTAATTATGAGCTTGATGCTGCCTCAGATATAGAAAAAGAAATGGATGAGATGGACAAGAAGATAGATGAGAAACAAAGATCTGTCCAATCTTTGAGAGAAGAGCAGCAGGAGCTTTTAAGAGAAAAAGACAGATTAGAATACCAAGTACAAACATTAGATGATAAGATTGAGAAAGTAAAGGAAATTGAAAAAGAGCATAAAAAAGAAATAGAATCCTTAAAAAAGAATAAGGAACAGTTAAAGATAATAAACAATAAACTTACAACTAATCTGAATGAATCCTCAAACATAGTGCTTCAGCTTAACAATGCAAAGAATAATCTTCAAAAATCAGAAGAAGATCTAACAAAACTAAGAACAAGAAATGTTGGAATAAAAGAAAAGCTTTCAGGAGGAATAGCAACACAAAAGGTGCTGGAAAACAGGAACAGATTTGGTAAGGTTTATGGTACAGTGTCTGAGCTTGGGAATGTTGATTCAAAGTATTCCTTGGCACTTGAAGTTGCAGCAGGGGCAAGAATAAAAAGTATTGTTGTTGAGAATGATGATGTTGCAGTCAAATGTATAAAATACCTAAAATCAAACAAATTAGGAACAGCCACATTTCTTCCATTAAATAAGATAAAAGGAAAGACAATAAGAGCTGACCTAAAAAGCTTTGAATCAAAAGCAGGAGTGCATGGTTTTGGAGTCAATCTTGTTTCATATGATCCTAAATTCAAGAATGTTTTCTCGTATGTTTTTGGAGATACCTTAGTGATAGACAATATTGATACATCAAAGAGCATTGGAATAGGAAAAATAAGGATGTCCACTCTAGATGGTGATCTTGTTGAGATTAGTGGAGCAATGTATGGTGGATTCAGAAAAACACAAATTGGATTCCAAGAAAAAGAGCTTTCTAATGAGATAAATAAATCTGAAGCAAAAGTGAATGATTTTGAAAGAGTTGTTTCAAGACTTGAGGCAAAGAAGTTGGATAATGAAAAAACAGTTGACAGGTTAAGAGAGGAAAGATCTGCTCTTGAGGGAGAGATAATAAAACTGGAAAGAAGTCTGCATCTTGACACAACAGATACTGATGCATCCAAAAAAGTAAAAGATGAATTTAAGAGTGATTTAAAAAATGTTGAAAAAAGGATTGATGATGTTCAGGAAAAAATAACAACAATCAACAAGGAGCTTGCAGGATTCAAGACAGAAAAGGAAAAATTAAGATTAAAGATAAGTGAACTGAGAAATCCAACCCTACTTGCTGAGATAAACACATTCACCCAGAAAAAAGATCAGGTAAAGGATCAGCTTAATGAGTGTGAAACCAAAATAAAGAATATTGAAACTCAGGTTATGGATCTTCTTGAACCTGAAAGAAAAAGAACACAGGAAATATTAAAACAACATGATAGAGAAGAGAAGAACTTCAAGATAGAGATAAAGGAGATAAATGAAAAGATAAAAGAACAGGAGAAAGAGCTAAAGATCAAGGAGAAGCAGGAAAAAGAGTTTTATTCTGAATTCAAAGGAACATTTAGCAAAAGAGACAAGGTAAATGAAGAATTACAGAAAGATGAGACAAACATAATAAGAAAAGAAGAGCAAATAAGAGGGATAGACCAAAGAATAAACACTGTTTCAATAGACAATGCAAGAATAAAGGCAGAGCTTGCAGCACTTAATGAAGAATTTAAACAGTTTGATGATATAAAGATAATAAAAAAACCAACAGAAGAGCTGAAAAGAGAGCTTTTGCAGTTTGAGAGGCTTGTTCAGGATATTGGAACTGTGAATTTTAGAGCAATTGAGGTTTATGATTCTGTTGAAAAGGAATACAATTCGCTTTTGAAGAAAAAGGATGTGTTATATTCTGAAAAAGAAGATGTTATGATGATGATGAATGAGGTAGAATCAAAAAAGAAGGACTTATTCATGAAAACATTAGATGGACTTGCAGAGAATTTCAAAAGAATCTTCTCTGCTCTAACATCAAAAGGTGAAGTTGTTATTGGGTTGGAAAATCCTGAGAATCCTTTTGAAGGAGGATTAGGAATCAAAGTCAGATTAGTTGGGAATAAGTTCCTTGATATAAGAAGCTTATCAGGTGGTGAAAAAACATTCACAGCACTTGCATTTATATTTGCAATACAAGAGTATGAACCAGCTCCATTCTATATACTTGATGAGGTTGATGCTGCACTTGACAAAAGAAATTCAGAGAAATTTGCTGATTTGATAGCAAAATATGCCCAAAAAGCACAGTATATAATTATAAGCCATAATGATGGGGTTATTTCTGAAGCAGAAAACCTTTATGGTGTTTCAATGGATGAGCATGGCATAACAAAAGTTGTCAGCCTAAAACTATGAAAGTACCAAAAGGATTTGTTAAAGGAGAAGCTATTTTTAAACGAGATGGAACTATTGTTTTTATTGAAGGTGATGAAGATAAAGAAGAGTCCAAAAGAGGTAAGATATCCAAATTATCATTATTTTTTATGTGTGTTTTGATATCTACATGTTTTATATATTATTCTGGATTAATAATGGATTATCTGAATGTTTCCATAAAATTAACCATTATTATTCTTGCCCCCATATGAGTGATATCAACAATTGTTGTTTATGGTCTTCTAAGCGGAAAAAAACTAAAACAGTTGTTTGCAGAAGATAAAATAAAAAAATCTAAACAGAGATCAATATAGATTTTATCTTTTCAACAGTCTTGTGCCATTGATAATTATCAACAATTGTTTTTCTTGCATTTTTTGCCATCATGTTTCTTGGATATTCATTATCAAAAAGCCATTTCAGTTTTAGGCTAAGAACAAGATCATTCTTTTTTGGAAAAAACACACCATTAAATTTGTCTTTTATATATCTCTTTACATATCCAACTTTTGTTGTTACAATTGCTGTTTCACATGCCATTGCCTCCATTGTTGCCAATGAGGATGTTTCTGTTAGGCTTGGAAGCACGAAGATGTCCATTGCTTGAAGATAAGGAACAACATTGTCAACAGCACCAACAGCCTTTATATTTGGTTTTATATCAAATATTTTTTTTAGGTTTTCTAGCCCTTCACCAACTATAAGAAGAATCACATCTTTGTAATCTCTTTCCAGTTTAAGAAATGCCCTATAAAGTGTCATAAGATCTTTTTCCCTTGCAATTCTTCCTGAAAATCCAATAACCTTTGTTTCAGGACCTACTCCAATTTTTTTCTTTGCTTCCTTTTTATTATCAGCAGGTTTGAACACACTGGTGTCAATACCTAAATGCACAACCTTTATTTTTGTTTTTACACCAATCCAATTTAATATTTCCTTTACCTCAAGAGATGGGGCAAGAATAAGACTACTTTTGTTGTATAGCATTTTTGCAAATATTTCTGTCATGTAATGAACAAGGCTTTTGAAAAATCTGATGCTTTTTGAGAATAATTCCCATTCAATTGAATGAACATAAGAAACAACCTTTTTCCCCAGCTTTTTTCCATATATTATTGAGAGTGCACCTATTGGGCCCAGCCCTTGTGTCCATACAATGTCTGTTTCTGCAATATATTCTTTTATTTTTTTTATAGATGGCTTTGCAGGGTAAAAATCACCCAGCTGGATATTAAAAGTGTCAAATCTTACAACATCTATTCCTGCTGGTTTCTTGAATTTTCCTTTGAATTTAGGAGCCAGAACAGTGATATCAAAATCATCCTTTAGATGAGGTATTATTTCTAGCAAAAACCTTGATATCCCATCCCATCTTGGGAGGAAATTGTCTGTTGCTATCAATAATTTCTTTTTCATCTTTCTTTTATGAATGTCTCAGCATATCTAAAATGATTCTGGAAACCACTGGATATCGCTTTTATATAAATAGTTGGAAATAACCAAAAAAGTGCAAACTTTTCGCCTTTAAAGCATTTCAATGCTTTTATCTTTGTTCTAAAAGTCTCAGATATATCAACAACAAGCTTTGGGTGGTCTCTTCTTTTTATTCTTGATGGATTCCATATGTCAAATGAATAAACATCGCATTTGTATTTCATCTTATTGAGAGTATCAAGGATAAAATCATGAACAGCGTAATGATCTTTATGTGGATCTTCTTTTGAATGTGTAAATATCTTTGTTGGCTTTATTTTTTCTATTATTTCTCTAACTTTTTTCTTAAGATTTTTTTTCTTTGTTTGTTCTCTAAATTTTCCTTCAGTAAGCCCAAGAAATGTAACACCATTCCCTTTGATAATTTTATCAGCATTCTTTGCCTCTTTTACTCGTATATCAGAAGTTATCTCTCCTTTTATCCAAAAATGAGATCCTTCACCATATGAAAATATAACTGTATGGATATCTGCCCCTTCTTTAGCATACTTTGCAGCTGTGCCACCTGCCCCTAATATCTGGTCATCTGAATGTGCACAGAATATTATTATCCTGTTTCTTGCCATATGCTTTCTAAGAAATCTATGATTAATATACTTTTCTGTTCGAAGAACTGAAAAGTTGCGAACGGTTGGAAGCTAAATTTTCTGTTTGAATAAAGTGAGAAATATGCGCCGGCTGGGATTTGAACCCAGATAGCAAGCTTGGAAGGCTTGAGTCATGCCATTAGACCACCGGCGCAACTGTTTACGATCAGTTGACACTCAACTGCAAGTGAGACATTCACTTCGTGAAGTCTCACGACAAAATCTTTTGTGGGCTTGAGCGAAGCGAAACCCACCTCGGTACCAATGGACGAAACCATTGAGCACCGCGCAACTGTTTAAGAAAAAACATAATTCACTTATAAATCTTACTCTACTTCCCTTTTAAAATTTTCAATGAAATCCTCAAAATCATCTTCTTTTACAACTGCTCCGCATGCATGCTCATGTCCACCACCAAATCCTTCAACCCCTTGCAGTGCTTTTCCAAGTAATTCACGAACATTATAATCTCTTGATCTTATGCTCATTTTTACCTCATCGCTTTTCACTCTTCCAATAATAACTATTTTGTCAGGATTTCTGTAAAGGGTTTCATTTGAAACCTCTTTTGTAACGCTCATCTTGTTGTCAAAATATTTGTAAATCAGGAATTTTCCATCAGGTTTTGAGCCTGATGCACCATCTAGGATCTCAGTATAAACTCTATCTATCTTTTCATATTTTTTGAGTATAAATTTTCCCTGTGGTGTTAAGCCATTCAGAATCTCAAAAGGATCATTAATTCTTGTAAGCACCTTAATAGATTTCATTACCTCTTTTATGTTTCCTTTAAGATTAAACCCAAGTATCTTTCCTAGTCTTCCAATCTCTGTTGTGAACATAGCATCTTCTGGTTTTTTTATGTCAGCTGGCAATAACTTTGGATATTTCTCTGAGAACTCTTTTGCAAGCTCTCTTGGAAGCTGCCAGTCAGCAACAATTCCTGCCATTGCTATCCACAAATCTTTTTTAAGCGCATTATAACATAGCATTGATGTTGGAATATTATTATCATATTGTATTCTTGAATTGTGATACTTTATGTTATTTCTTTCCACAGGACCGTGATGGTCAACCCATACAACAGGAATCTTTACCTTATCTATAAATTCCTGGTCAACTGTTGCAATATCAAGCACAAATATCTTGTCTGGAGTGTGATCTTGGCATTTCCCAACAAACTGTTCTGTTATTCTTGGAGTTGTTTTTACAATTATACCTTTGCCATCTTTTATATGTCTATAAACCTGTAAAAAAGAGCATAATCCATCTGCATCATCATCGAACAAATACACAGGATTATGTGCAGAGTCGAATTCCTTTCTCAGCTGTTTTTCGTCTATATATACCATTAATCTAAGAAATTTTAGGGGCTATTTAAGTGTTGCTTTTTCAACAATTAATGTTGCTGAATTTCCGTCTTGTTTTATTGCGTTTAATTCGTGTTAAGTGCCCCGAGCGTAGCGAGAGTGCAACGTGGCTCGACACTCCGTGTCGAGAGTTGATTTCTGGCGTTAAAAATAAAAAGATTTATATATACTTCAGTATACTAAAGTATACGGTGATATTTATGGAAGCTACAACAATTAAAGTTCATGGAAATACCAAACAACAGTTAGATCAGTTTAGAGAATATAAAAACGAGAGTTATGATGAATTAATTAAAAAAATGATATACATTGCAAAAAAAGTTAAAACTCAGCCTGAATTAAGTAAAGAAGTAATCGAATCTATAGAAAAAGCTAGAAAAAGAATAAAATCTGGTAATTTTGTAACTGAAGAAGAAGCAAGAAAGAGACTAGGCTTTTAAATGTACAAAATAATTTTTGATTCTGAAGCTTTAGATTTTTTAGAAAAAACTGAAAAGAGCTTAGCTAAACGGATATGGGATAAAATCATGTCAACCAAAGAAAATCCACATCATTTTTTTGAGAGATTAACTGGTAGAAATGATTATAAATTAAGAATTGGTGATTATAGGGCAGTTGCAGATATTGATGATAATTCTAAAAGAATTGAAATAACTTTAATTGGGCACAGAAAGAATATATACAAAAAAATATAGATGCCAGAAATCAATTGAGTTTAATTCGTGTTAAATGGGGTGAGGAGCGATAACGACGAAAGCGCAGCGTCCCCAATGATTTCTGAAAGAAATCTGCAGCGTATGACGCAACCAGACAATCTATTAAAAGAGCGAATGCAATACAAACATTAAAACCAATCAAGGAAAAGTTTTTTAGAATTAATTAAACTATGCAAAATAACTCAGATATCCTAAGAATAAACTTACAACAATAAATCCAATGCCCGAGATTCTTAATAATTTTACGGAAGTTTTAGTTGATTTAAGTGTTGAAATTGGAAATGCAATTAAGGTTATACCTTTAATTAGAAAGCTGAATCCTAAAAGAGTAACCACTATTTCCAGTATATTATTCCACAGAAAATGATTTGTCACAATTGCAATTCCGATTAAAAAATGAACCATTCCTGATAAATTGACTGTCATTGGATCAGATTTATTGGAATTTTTCAAAAGTTTTTCATAGAAATTTACTGAAAATAAAAATCCCACCCCACTAACAAATAAATAAGGAGCAATTATTTTGCCTAGGAATAGTGTAATCTCATTCATGTTGTCATTATTAGAGATTGAGTGGTTAATAAATCTTTTGAAAAAACTTTTCCCTTTCTAAGAATAAGATTGTCCGGTGAGTAATATGTCGTATAATCTGTGTTAATAGACCCGAGGCGAAGCCGAGAGCCTGCAAGGCGTGGCAAGGATTTTCGTAGAAAATCCGCAGAGTAAAAATCAATTTTCTTGGAGGAAATAAAAATAAGGGGAGCACGTGGAAAGATTAATAAGTAAATCTTTTCTACCAATATAAAATGGAAAATACAATCAAGATTAGGGCGCACCATTTAGGTTGTATCCCTAGATTTTATCGTGGGGGATATGATGAAAATTTTGCAGAGAATATGAAAAATATTTGTGCTACGATAAGGCAAAATCCAAATACAAAAATAAATATTTTGGTGGGAAAACTTGATGATTTATGTATGCAATGTCCACACAAATACAAAAATGGATGCATACAATCTGAAAAAATCGGAAAGTGTGTAGTAGCACAAGATAAGAAAGTTGCAAAATTTTTGAAAATAAAGCCAAATTCAACTCATACAGCAAAAGGTATTTTTAATTTAGCAATGGATAAAATTAATGAGGGCACGATAAAATCTGTTTGTAAAGATTGTATTTTCCTAGATAATTGTATAAAAGTTGGAATAAACAACTCTTTTAGAAAAGATTTGAATAAGAATTAAGCGCCCCCATAAATTGAGTGGATAAGAAAATTGATTTTTATTTTTATTAATCGCTGTTAGACGACCTGAGGGCGAAGCCCGAAAGCGTAGCGTGGCTCGAAGGTGTAGCAAAGCGAAACCATCGAGAGTCGGGAAAAAGGCGTATATCGAGAACGAAGTTCCTTAATACTTAAAGAATAGAATGGCAAAAACAAAACATTTATATAGCTTGTAAGAAATATCTTACTTAGGTGATAATTATGGATATAGGTATAACTACAATGAGTACAAAAGGGCAAATTGTTATTCCAAATGATCTTCGAGATGATTTTAGTGTAGGGGAGAAACTTGTTGTGATTAAAAACGATCATCGATTAATCATAAAGAAAGCAAGTGAAATGGAGAACAATTTACAAGAAGATCTTGAATTTGCAAAACGAACTGAAGAAGCTTGGAAAAGATATGAGAAGGGAGAATTTATTAGTATGGATTCTAAAGACTTTCTTGATGAAATTGAAAAATGGTAACAATTGATTATGAATTTAATTTCAAAAAAGTCTTTAAAAAAATTAATAATCATACTAATAAAGAAAAAGTTAGAAAACAAATTAAGAAAATTGTAGCTAATCCAGAAATTGGAAAGCCAATGAGATATGGACGTAAAGGAACAAGAGAATTATATGTTAAACCTTTCAGAATTTCATATGCTTTCTTGGACAATGAAAATAAAATTATATTCTTAGATTTGTATCATAAAGATCAGCAATAGTTTTGTTTTTGCCCACTTTAAGTTTTTAAGCTTTTTTCTCGATTTCATTTAATCCTTGTTAAACTCTCCCACTAGGGATTGAATTTTAGTGCAACGTTCCATAGCGAAGTGGAGGAAAAATTCAAAGTAAAAAAATCGGCGTCATCAAGTGCGAAGCACCTTAAAATAGATACATCAAAGAGTGGGGGACTTCTTATAAAATTTAAATAAAAATGTGATGTATATTAGAAATATAAACATCCCAATACCCATCATAAGAAATGCAGCAGCAGGCGAATAAATATCTGTAAATAGTCCAATTAACGGAGCAAATATTGCATACATAATACTTTTTGATATGCTTTGAACTGAAATAACTGTTGCCCTATGATGAGACTCTGTGTGTATGTGTATTTCTTTCTCAATAAATATGTCCCTTACTCCGCATGAGAAAGACATTAGAGAGATAAATATTATGGCAATGAATGGTGAAAACAAGAAGATTGCAATAAAAGAAATACTACCAATAAACATAAGTAAAAATAGCAATTTTTTTTCAGTAAATCTCTTAATAATATTTTGAGCAAAGAGAAATCCTAATCCTTCAAAAAGAAAAAGACAAGTCATAGCAATACCTAATACATTTATTGAAAGATTTGTAAAAGTATAATATGGCTGTATCAAAAAATAAGTAAGATGACCTAATGCTGCAAACAATCCATAATAAATAATTAAATTTCTAATAATTTTATGTGTATATGTAAATTTAATTGCTTTCTTAATATGTTTAAAATAATTGGATTCTTGCAAATGTTTATGTATGGGTGGTTCTTTAAATGTCAATGCAATTAAAAAACCGACAAAAAAGAATCCTGCGGATATGAAAAATAACATTCTATATCCTAAATATACAGATAATGTTGTACTAATTATACTAAGACCAGCTAGTGTAAACGCCCAAATAGAACTTCCAATTCCAAATATTCGCGCATATTCATTTTCCCTCTTGATTTCTTTTAATGAATCATAAATAAAAGCAGAATCTGCTCCTGACTTAAGAGCCCAGAATAATGCACAGAAAATCTGGGCGATAATGAAAATAAAGAAACTATTTCCAAGTCCAAATAACACAAATGCAACACATAATGAAATATTTGAGAGAGCTAAAGAAGCTTTTCTACCTACTTTATCTGCAAAAGCCCCACTTGGAATCTCAAAAAGAAATAATGCAATAGTAAATATTGTTTCTAAGATCATGACTTGAATCATATTAAGATTATTTCCTAAGAAGAATAATACAAAAATAGATACAGTTAGTTCAACTCTTCCGAAAAATATGAATAAATAATACTTCCAGATATTTGAGGCATAATCTTTTTTCATAATAATATAATGATATAATATGTATCTTATAAATCATTCTAAAACAGAAGCTTGAAGTCCCCCACTCTTTTAAAAGTTAAAAGTTTTTTTCTGAATTGAGTTTAATCTGTGTTATGTTCCCGAAGCGTAAGCTGAGGCAAGGAAAAGGGAGTGAGCAGAGCGAACGACTGGTTTTGCGTTAGCAAAATTTCCACAGAGTCGCCCCAAACCAAAACTCTTTGTTTTCTAAAATGGGGCGATTGAATATAATTCCTGTTAGTTTCCCTCGATAGAGGTTGGATTTTAGTGCAACGTTCGGCGAAGCCGAAAAATCCAAAGTCCGCCGTAGTCCGCAATATTATTTTTTATATTTTGCTAGAGAAAATGTAATTATAACTGCAAGAGCAATCAAGATTAACAAACTAATCTGAACGTACAATAATCCAACATTCATAAAATGAGAAGTATATGGGTCAGATATTCTTATTGAACTTATACCCATTGAGATTCTTAATGTTCCAAAATAGAAAAGAGTTACACCAACAATTAATCCAAAAATATAATACCAAACTTTCAAAATATTGTTTATGATTGACATGTTTAGATTAAAGTCTTATTCTTTTTCACGTTTGTTAAGTATTTGTAATAAAGTGATTAATACAGAAGCATCTCTACGGTCGAGAAATCTAACTAACTCATTTAGATAATCGCGTTGTTTTTCAGTCGCTTCTGTTGGTTTATATCCAACCTTTTCAAATTTAGTTGCTAAAGTATTCCACGTTGCAATTAATTTTTCTTTCTCTCCTTTTTTCATATTCAAATATAGAGCCATAAGATAGTGAAAAGTTTGTTGGATTTAAAAGTATTGTTATTTAGGCGGACGGAGGCGGATTGAAACTAATCCTTGTTATACGTTTTTTCTGCAAGAAAAAAAGCCAAAGGCTCGGTTAAATTTTCACGTTAATAAATATCGACCGTAGGGCGTGAATATGTCCGAAGGACGAGGGGGAGTCCAGATTTTTTGTTTCTTTTTTCTAAAAAAAGAA
>JABMPP010000050.1 GCA_013202955.1 Candidatus Woesearchaeota archaeon
CCCGAAAACTCATCCATCTCTTTAATTAATTTTTGAAGGTTTAAGTTTCCAAGAGTGATGTTTTTTGTGTGTATTTTGAATATTTCTTCTCTACCTTCTTTATTTGGTATTGGAACCTTTATCAATCTGTCTAATCTACCAGGTCTTAAAATAGCAGGATCCAAAATATCTATTCTATTGGTACAACCAATGATCTTTACTTTACCAAGATGTTTAAACCCATCTATTTCAGCAAGAAGTTGCATAAATGTTCTTTGGACTTCTCTTTCACCACTTGTGCCCATATCAACTCTTTTTGCAGCAAGAGCATCCAATTCATCAATAAAAACAATGGATGGTTGTTTTTCCTTTGCTAACTGAAATATTTCCTTGACAAGCTTTGAACCTTCTCCAATGAATTTTTGAACAAGCTCAGAGCCAACAATCTCTATGAATGTGCTATTTGTTGAATTTGCAACTGCTTTAGCAAGCAGAGTTTTTCCTGTTCCTGGTTCTCCATGAAGCAATATTCCTTTTGGTGGTTGTATGCCTACTTTCTTAAATAACTCGGGTTTTTTTAAAGGAAGTTCTATAACTTCTTTTATTTCTTCTATTTCTGTCTCCAATCCACCAATTTCATTCCATGTTGTGTTTGGAGATTCAATTATTACAAATTTTTCAACGTTAAAATTACTTGTTCTTTTTATTCTTTCAATAATTGTAAAATTCTTTTGTTCAACAAGCACACTATCTCCTGGTCTGATGTCTTTACATGATTTAGATATGCTTACAAAGAAATTATTTCCGTTAGGAATTTTTATTATTGCATTATCTTTTATAATATCACCAACTTCACAAATCATCAAAGGGTTTTTTTTGAATCTATCAAGTTCATCTTTTAACAAGTTTAAGGTTTCTTTTAGAATTTTGTTTTCATCTTCAACACCATTTTCAACTACAGTGTATTTATACATTACTTTTTCAAGATGTCCTTTTGTGTTACTCATCAACACAAAGAATCCTGTTTTCTTTTTAAAGTTTATTAGAATGTTAGCAAATCCTTTCTGGACTTTGTAAGAAGTTTTGTGGTTTTATTAAGTAGGAGTGTGTCCTCAATTCTTATCCCAAACCTATTTTTTATGTATATTCCAGGCTCAACAGTAAAAACCATATTGTTCTCAAAAATATGTCCCTTTTTTTTACCAATGCTTGGGTTTTCGTGTATCTTTTTCCCTAAACCATGACCAAGAGCATGAATAAAATATTTTTTGTGGTTTCCAAAACTCTTAATGGAATATTCGTGCAATTCATCACATTTAACACCTTTTCTAATTTTTTTGATTGAGTCTCTTTGTACCTCAAGAACTAATTTGTATAATTTTAAGTGTTCTTTTGTTGGGGTTCCAACAAATATTGTTCTGCTCATGTCTGAGCAGTATCCTTTATATTTCACACCAAAATCAATAATAATAAAACCTGTTAATTTTTTATCTGTTGGTTTGTGGTGTGGATTTGAAGCATTTTTCCCAGAAGCAACAATTGGTCTAAAAGCCATCCTACACTTATTTTCTTTTATTTTTTTTCTGATGAATTTTGCAACATCTTTTTCTGTTTTAAACCTAAAATTTTTTATTAACTCTTTAAAAATCCCATCTGTGATGTTGCACGCTCTCTGAATAAAAGCTATCTCCCTCTTAGATTTAACTCCAGAATTCGTTTTCATCTTGTGATTTTAAAGGATTTTACTTCTTCTAATAATTTGGAAGCCTTTTTGTTGATTTTGAAATGTTTTCTTACTGGTTCTATGGTTTTGTTAATATAAAAAGACACACTGTTTTTCAGATCTACCGGGTGTAACAATCCTTTTTTGTAAATTTCTTCTAATTCATTATAATCTTTTGCTATAATGTCTCCACCATGCTCTTTTTTCCTTTCAATTTTCATTGTTTTAAATTTTTCAAAAATAAGATATTTTGAGTATTCCATCAAAGGATTTTCCTCAATAATCTTTTCAGGACAATATGCTTTGTTTATTTTCTCATTTATCTGTTGTTCAGAATCTGTCATAAAAATAGCACTATCTGGAATTGATTTTGACATCTTCATCTCTGTTGCTCTCTCGACAGCTCCAGTTTTTTCAGAAGGTTTTATTAATCCCATGAGCATATGGTGACTTACAATAACGGGTTTCCAATATCTAAGTTTTGGTCCAATTTCCCTGGCGAGCACATTCACCTTTCTCTGATCCATTCCTAATTGACAAACATCTGCTTTAAGATAAAATATATCTGCAGCCTGCATACAAGGGTATAATATTTGAGAAGCCTTTAAGGTTTCATTCTCACTTCTTCCCATGATTTGTGAACACCTTACTATCCTTTTTAATGTGTTGTTAACAGCCACTTTCATAACTGTTTTCCAATATTCTTCATCCTTAACTAATTCATTTGCCCATACAAAATCTACTTTACTAATATCCATACCACAGGCCTTCCACACTTCAATAAGATATTCACCTGTTTTTTGTATATTTTCTAAATTCCCTCCCAATTTGTGGTTTGCCCATGCATGCCAGTCAGCTACTAACATCTTAAAATTAGCACCAGCTTTTATCATCTTGTTTATGTTTATTGTTCTCATCACACCTTGGGCAATATGAACAATACCAGAAGGCTCAAATCCGTCATAAGCAACAAACCTCTTCTTAGATAAGAGTAGTGATTTTAGCTCCTCTTCTGTTACAATCTCTTCTCCAACTTGTTTTATGATATTTAATCTCTCTTCGACGTTCATATCATAATTTTATTCAAAATATTATAAAAATGTTTCTTATTTTAAATAAAATAACTTAATGTTTTAAACTAAAAATAATTTCTTAAAAATATGTTTAGAAACTAGAAAGAATTAAAAGAATATATTTCTTTTTTAAAGGAATTACACCTTCATAAAGAAATATGGAACTTAATAGAAAAAAAACCAATTAACAAAGATTCTATAGATTTTCTTGTAAAAGATGGATGGAAATTAATAATTACAGATGATTTTGGTTGGGGTTCATATTGTAACCCTGAAAAAAAAATAATTAGTTTACAACATGGGATTTCTAGTTATAAAAGGGACACAACACTTTTTCATGAATTAACACATGCCTGGTATGATGATGAACTAGATGATAGGTTTCATAGATTCACAGAAAGATATATAGCAGATTGGTTAGGGGTAACACTAAGAACAGATCCCTATCTGTTGAAATGTGTTTGGGGTGCATTTAATATAGAACCAAAAGTTTATGATAGGATAAGTTATAAAGCAACATATGGAGAAATCCCTAATCATAATCAAACAGTTTTACCTTTTTTTCAGAAAGAACAAAACATATTAAAAAGAACAATGAGGAAATACAAAAAAACTTAAAAAATGAATACATTTTCGCAAGTTTTATATATAACTTATTCCATCATTATCCTTGATTAGTAACACATTTTTGGTGGAGCATATGGCAGAAGAAGACAAAAAACTTTCTAAACAACTTGTGGGTAAAACCGTTGTTAGCAAAACAGGCAAACGATTTGGTGAAGTTGGTGATATTATATTTGAGACAAAGTCAGGAGAACTAATTCATATGCTTCTTAGTAACCCAACATCTTATACAGAAAAACTGGAATTAGAGAAGGACAAAAACGGAAATATATTGATTCCATTTAGTGCAGTTATTGCTATTGGGGATTTTATGGTCATAGCCGAAGAAGACATTATTTAATCTTATTCTTTTTCATAAAAAACATAAAGCTTTTAATATTTTGAAGTATTCTATGTGTTAGTGATAAAATGACTGAAATGATATGGACTGAAAAATACAGACCAAAAGAATTTTCTGAAATAAAAGGACAAGAAGAGCTAGTTAAGAGAGCAACCCAGTTTGTTAAACAAAAAAACATGCCACACTTAATGTTTGCAGGGCCTGCAGGAGTTGGCAAAACAACATTAGCTCTTGTAATAACAAGGCAGCTTTTCAAGGATTCTTGGCATCAAAACCTATTAGAACTCAATGCATCAGATGAAAGAGGAATAGATGTTGTAAGGAGTAAGGTAAAGGATTTTGCAAGAACAAGAGCAATAGGGGATGTCCCATTTAAAATAATTTATTTAGATGAATCAGATGCACTTACAAAAGAGGCACAGCAGGCATTGAGAAGAACAATGGAAAATTATACCCAAACCTGTAGGTTCATATTATCATGTAATTATTCATCTAAAATAATTGATCCAATACAAAGCAGATGCACAATGTTTAGGTTTAGGCCATTAAACAAAGAGCAGGTATTTGAAATTGTAGATATTATCTCTAAAAAAGAAAAATTAGCTATTGATGTAAAGGCTAAACAAGCATTATATGAAGTAAGTAAAGGGGATTGCAGAAGGGTTGAGAACCTTTTACAGGCCTGTGCTGCTTCCAGAGACAAGATAACAGAAGACAATGTGTTTTCTATTTCATCAATAGCAAAGCCAAAAGAGATAAAAGAGATACTTGAGCTTGCAATAAAAAACAAGTTTTTGGATGCAAGGAACAAGCTTCTTGACACAATGTTAAAATATGGATTATCTGGGATAGATATAATAAAGCAAATCCAACAAGAAGTGTGGGATTTAAATATTGGGGATAAAGAAAAAATAAAACTAATTGATAAATGTGGCGAGATTGAATTTAGATTAGTTGAAGGAAGTGATGAATTCATACAATTAGAAGCTCTTCTTTCCCAGTTCACAGCATTATAATAAAATTAAATCAAAAAGAGAGGTAAAGATGAGAACTATTGGGTTTAATGATTTAAAAATACAGGAAAAT
Organism: Candidatus Woesearchaeota archaeon; assembly: GCA_013202955.1. GTDB lineage: Archaea > Nanobdellota > Nanobdellia > Woesearchaeales > JABMPP01 > JABMPP01. The sequence goes on from JABMPP010000050.1 coordinate 4,826, forward strand.
AAAACAAAAGACCTAGATCAAGAGAACAAACAACTTCTTGAGAATCTCTCTCTTCTAAAACAAGATCTTATTGAACGAAACAATTATATTTTTATGTTAAAAAAAAGAGTTTTAGAAGGAAAAGGTGGAACAGAAAAGCAACAGGAAAAAACAAGACAACAAGAATTCTTTAAGAATGAAGTCTTAAAATTAAAAAATAACCTAAATATTTTGAAAAGTGATCTTATTGAGAAAGAGAATTATATAAATTTTCTAAGAAAACAAGAGATAAAGGCAAATAATTCTACACAAACAACCAGAATAAATAAATTGAAAGAAGAGCTTAGTAAAAAAGATGTTCAGATAAAACTTCTTAATGAAGAAAAACAAATATTAGACAAAAAAACAAAAGAATTAGAGATGTATGAAAGAAAATATAGAACAAAACATGAAAGAGAAGAAAGACTTCTTTTTAATGTCACAGACAAGCTGAGAAAAGAGATGGCAAGATCTGAGATGTTAAAAACAGCAACAAGAAGAAATCATCTTCTAGAACTCAAAAATAATGAGCTCTCAGATACTATTCATATGTTGAGTCAGGAATTAAATAAGAAAAAAGATGAGATTGATGGGTTTAATCAACAGATTGAGGAGAACAAAGCAGTATCAAACAAACTTCATATGACATTAAAGAAGTTAAAAGATGGAATTGGGTTTGTAAATAAGGAAAACATAGAGATTATAAGAAAACTGAAAAAAAGAGATGAAGAAATAGATATATTAAAACAAGAACTAGACCTATCAAATGATAATCTAAATAAAAACAAAAAAGAAACAAAAGGAAACATAGAAGAAGAAGAAAAATATCATAAAGAACAAATCAGAAAATTCATAAAACAATATTTTAAGGTGAAGATTTTTTCTGAGTCTGAAATAAGGGGATTAAAAAAGAACCTTGATGCTCAAGAGAAGGAAAAAGATATTCTAAAATCAAAAATAGATTTTCTGAAATATGAGCTAAACAAACACAGAAACAATGAGTTAGATCTTAAAGCAGAATTAGAAGTGTTAAAACAAGAAAAACAATAAATAAAAAAGATAAAAAAAACACGAGAAAAGCTTTGCTTTTCTGTGTCCCAGAAATGTAAAACATTTCTGTGATAAATAAAAAATTATTCGCTGTGTTTAACAATCAAAGGTGTTTCTATTGATTCCTTATAACCATATTCTATGACCACATTAAGCACTTTTTCATAATCTCCAAGACTTGCTTCGTCAAGATTTATTGTACACCTTATGCTTCTCTCATCATCAAACAATGTTGCATAACCACTTGTGCTTCCACCTTCTAATCCACTACAGGATAATGCACCAATTCCTGGGTCATTAACAGTTATAAACACCTTGTTTCTGTCATTGAAATCTGTGCTACAGCTTGTATCCATCTTGTATACTTTTCCATCACCAATATGTTCAACATTGAACACAAAGGATATTTTGTCTTTTCCAGCTACAGATTCACTAAGCTTTGTTACGTGTATTGGAGCGCCAGAATTGTCCATGGTTTTCTCTCCATTTGGATCACAAGTACCTTCTTCACCAGTCTTTCCAAGCAAATCCTCTTTTATACACAACTGAGATTGTGCTGTTGTTCCATACTCAAAGCAATTTTCAGCTTTAATATTAAACTGCACAAATCCTGCAATTTCCCTGTTATATTCCAATCCTTCAAATTCAATATCAGTGATTGTTCCTTGTATTGTGTTTCCTTGAGGGTCTCTTTGTGCTGCAGTCATATCTTCATCTGGGTGTTTTATTAGATCCTCTGAAGTTAACAATCCAAAGTCACTAGGATATATACCTGTTATTTTTATTGTTGTATCATTCATATTAACTCCCCATTCTCCTTCATTTTCGAGTTTTATATCAATTGAAAATGGGTTGTTACTATCAAACACCTCTTCAGGTGGTGCACCAGACAAAAATTCCATGGTTAATCCAACTTTACCACCAATAAATGCTTTGTCCCCTGTAATAGTTGAAGATGTTTCATCTGTACAACCACTAAGCACTATTGAAAGTGTTTAAAGCAATGTGAAAAAAAGTTTTTTTATCATTTTTTATATCCTCCAAAAAGGCAATATTCATTAATACTTACATATGTTATCTATATAAATATTTTGTTTTTAAGAGAAGAACTTACTCAGAAGCAACATTCATTATATCTACACTCATTTCTTCATAATTTAGATAACCATAATGTAATCTTATATTGACAGGTGATTGGTATATTTCATCTGTTTCAGGCATTGAGAACTTGCAAAAGATAGTTGCCTTGTTATCAACTAATCTTATTGGGCTGTCTGGCTTACATTCTATTAATTGTGGTTTTGTGCCAGAACCTGAGAAATCAGGATCATCATAATCAACCTTGTTTATGTCTTTATACTGAAGATTGAATGGACACGATGAGCTGTCTGGTCCTCTATCTGGGTTGTATTTATCTTCATCATAAACAACACCTCTAACTTGCATGTTCTGCACCTGTATCTTTAAATGAAGCAGATCCTCTGTTCCTTCTTGCTCAACTCCTGTTATTGCTACTGGAGCACCTTGTCCACTATAATCATAACTGTTTCTAACTCTACAAGGTTTATCCTCAGACAATGAAGAGAAAGGATGAGGGTCAATACAAATAACAGGATTTGCAACTGTTTCATATCTATAACATACAGATGCTCTTATTGTTGGTTTGTATGAATCTGTGCCTTCTGGCCAATTTAAGATTGTATTTTCAACCTCAACAGTTTCATAACCACCTTCTGGATTAAAATTAGTGACTGGCTCTAAATCAAATGTCACAGGAAGAGAACCTCCTGGTGTTATCCTTGTATCTTGTATAATATTTTTATCATAACCTGTTAAATATAAATAAGCATCATCGATCTGGTGTGCACCTCGGTTCCTTAACTCAACAATAACATTAAAAGGGGTGCCTGCTGAAGTATAATAAATCTTGGTTGGTGGGTTGTTTTTTGCGAATTGCAATGCAAGACCATCATCTCCCTGATGAGCCTGTGCTGTAAAGGGAGTATCGTCATCAAATCTGTCTGAACTTTTACTTCCAAACCCAAACCCTGTTTGACCATCTCCTGTTGTACAACCAGTCACAAATAGAATAATTGTTAATATTGCACCAATTAAAACCAGTTTTTCCTTCATTTTTACCTATTTTTTATCTTTGAATAATTCTTTATTTAAGTTTTTCTATTTTTAATTATTTTTTGATTCAATATAACAGCAGATTTTACTGTTATCACCCATACCTGGACATTTAGAAGATGTTGTGTTAGCGCATGTATATGGTTTGTTGTTTCCTATTTCAGATTCCAAAACACAATAATAATTATCTACTTCATCAGCATAATTAACACCACTATCTCCCAACTCTTCCTCAGTCATACATAATGGATTTGATTGTGCACAGCATCTTAATCCTTCATCACATGTTCCATCTCTAACACCACCAAAGGGATTACAACTTGTTCCATATGTGTTAACACAATTCCCTTTGTTAGGATTTTCTTCATCCTCACACCCACCAACATATAACTCTTTACAGCATTTTAGATCTCCAGGACATTTATCCTTATCCAATGTTCCTTCAGCACACTCATCATAACAACCATATCCATCATTTTGATGATCTCTTTCACAAAGAGATGTTGATTCTGTACAACATTTCATTCCATCTGGACATTTTCCTTCTGTTCCTTCACCATAAACATCACAAACTCCCCATTCTTCTTTTATACAAACATATTCACAAAAATCACCAGCGATCTTGTTTACTTTCATAGTTACTCCTATTTCTTTTGTTATATAACCATATTTTGCTTCAATATTAAGTATTGTTGTGTGTGACTCAAGTATTTCCAAAGCTGTACTGCATATAAATATCACTTGTTCTGGATTCTCTTTATCTTTTCCTACTTTTTCACAACTCATTTCTTCATTCTTTATTTTTGCGGATATCTTTACATCCTCAAGATTAATTGTTTTTCCTTTTCCTCTACAAACATCAGTATAATTTTCTAACAAAGCAATAGAACCACCACCAACATTCTGGAGATAAACATTAAAATAAACAATACTTTTTCCTGATTCTTGTTTAGGAAGAATATATTCTTTTATTTTTTTAACAGCTATTGGGGCTCCTTGGCTTCCCAAAACCAAATCATCTGTGCTACATACATCTAAACCTATTTTTGCGGTTTCAGCTGAAACAGGATTTAAACAAACCTCAACACTTGCAGATGTTTTATAATCATAACACCCAATTATTCCAAAAAAATATCCTGGTTCTTCTTCTTTTGATACTGCGGTGTTTTCAACATTAAACAAAAGAATATCATAACCCCCACCAAGGTTGAGCACACTTTTGCCTTCCAAACTAAATGCTTTTGTGTTTTCATCCAATATGTTAAAATAATCTTTTCCCTTTCCAATATATTTGACAAGAACATAACCATTATTTATGTTTGTTGCACCTTTGTTTCTTAATTCTAGACCAATTTGAAAAGGAGATCTGTGTAAAATCTCTTTTGGCGGGCTTCCACTAATTGTGCTTATTATTAATCCTTGTGTTCCTGTATGAACATCTGAATCCATAACAGTGTCTTGTGTTCCTATTTCACAACCCGATAAAAAAAACAATACAACAATTGAAAATATTGTTATTTTATACATTCCCATTCAAGGCACCTTTCTTAACATATAAAATATTTGATGATGTTGTTTCATAACCATAATCAAACATCACACGAATCTCTGCTCTGTTTAAGCTATCAAAATAAAATCCTTCATCCTTAGAAGGGACCCTCTTTACATTTAATTCACAAGACTTAAATTTTTTTCTGTTCTTAAAACCATAATCATAGGATGGCCAGTCAACTGTTAGGTAACTTCTTTTTATGTCATAACTATGTTCTGAACCAGATATTTTTTCAGTGTTTTTATTTAATATGACACACTTGCTGCTGGGCTCTAACCACAATGGCATCTCAACAACACCAGAATCAACACCTAATATTTTTCCATTCTCAAACATGTTTTCCACTGATATTCCAATTGGGATCTTTGCCTCTTTTTTAATCCCAACAAAAGGAATGTTATTATTTAGGTTTATATTTACTTTTATAAAACCTGGTTCAGACCTTGATCCAATTTTTTCAGTTGGATAATATTTATAATCATTTCTTATCTTCTCTTCCATATGTTGTATAATTTTTGGAAGAAGTCTTCGCTCATAAAGATTTAATTCTGCCTGTGTTGGACCAGAGCTTTCCCTTTCTTGTTTATATAAATCACGTTCGTCAAGATCAGTTAAAAATTCCTTCACTTCTCCATCAAAATAACCCTTCTCCATTGTATAAAAAACATACCCACTTTCTATATCAACCTGTGAGCCATCAACTCTTGATATGAACTCGATTCTATTATTTCCCTCTTTTAATCCTGCTAATAAATCACAGTTTATGGTTGTTTCTTTGCCTAATATTCCTGAGCTTATTTTTGTGTATGTTGGGTCAGCATTTCCACTATCAGGAATATTTTTTACTCTGCATTCAATCTCAACACCAATATCATCATCCAACGAAACAACATAAAGGCTTGAATCCATAAATGCACTATCTCCAACACTCATTGTGTTCTTTTCAGTAAACCACTCCATTGTTACTTGCTCCTGCATTGTTTTATATAATCTACTTCTATATAACTTATCTTCGTCTTCTGGCTTATCAGGAGGCAATCCTAGCTTTGAGCATGTATCCCTTTCACCTTTTTCAGGGTTCACATATGAATTCCAACACAAACCAACCCTATCCCAATTAGCATTTGCCCAATTATTTTCGGTCTCTTGTTCAAACACCTCTCCTGCCTCTTTGCTTATGTCTTCACCATATCTGTCTATTGTTGTGGCAGCCTGTATTCCAACGTATCCCTGAAGAATAGCAAAAAACATGATTGAAAAATATAATGTTACAAAAACATGTGCAGTATGACTCTTGGTTTTAATAGTTGCAGACATTATTGCCCACCAAGGCGGCCATATTGGGGTTTTTGTAAATAAAACTGAGCCAATGCCTGTGTTTAGCCATGGGAAATATTTTGCAAATACACTTATTCCTCCTAATTGAAGGAAAAATGCTGCGGCAACCCACCAGTCAGAAAGCAGCGCAACAATAATAAACACCATTAATGATTCTACTAAAAAAATCCAAGGATATGCTGGTCCTAATGTAGGAACTAAATATCTATAGAATAAATATGCAGCTACAAAAATCCCAAATTTTCTTCTATCCAGAATTGTAATATCATAATTTTTAAGGAGTATAACAAGCACAATAAAATAATTCAGCATTATGTATGTTGGATCCAGATAATTAAATTCAAAAACCTTCCAAAAAAGAAGATGAATAATAATGCCAGCCCATATTACCCAATCCAGACTTCCTTTTTGTCTTCCTTTAACACTACCAGTAATACTTTTACCAATTGACAATCCAAGAGCTCCAGCTCCTACAGCCACTTTGCCGGTTCCCCATAACAATCTCCCTGTTCCTTTTACTAAGCTACCTGTTCCTTTTACACCCCCTACAGCAGTTTTTCCTGCATATGACCAAAAATTATTTCTTACATTTCTTCCGGCTTGCCTCATTCTTTCAGGAGAGTTCTTTATTGCTTGTCCTGTTTTATGGGCAGCATATTTTGCTCCACCAACAAGTTTGTATTTATTCTTCTCTAATTCCTCCTCTTTCTGTATCTTTGCCTTATCAACTAGTTCTTGTTGTGTTACTCTTTCTCTTTCAAACTGATCTTCTGCGTGCTTTCTTATATTTCCAACAACATCTTCACTTAAATTAATATTTTTAGAATTAAAATGCCCTTCAAGATCATTATGTTCTATAATATCTTTGTGTGAACCAACCTCATCTAATGCTTCTTGTGTTTTGTCACCAACACCTTTTATGTGTCTGAAATTCATTTTAGGGTTAGAGTCTTCTTTAGGTTCAGCTTCTTGCTCTATTGTGTCAACTTCATCTGCCATTTTCTATCTCATCAAGTATTTTTTCAATAACCATTATTTTATCCATTCTGTGAATCTCTTTTATTATCTTATCATTTATTGGTCCTGCATGTATTAATGATTCACCAAAATCATAGAATTCAATATCTTCAATTCCAATCTTATCTTTTAAAAAATCAAGCAAGTTATTCTCCTCTTTTAGGTTTTAATATATTTAGTATAATATCTGTATGAGTATTATATAAACTTTACTAAAAGAATTAATCTTCCACTTCAACAAGCACTACTCTCAATTCAATAACTTCTAAAGTGGAATCATCAGGCTCTATTTTTATTCCATTGCTTCCATCATAAACATATCCTGTTATTTCTCTAAACCATTCAGAATCTCTTGTGCTCATTGAAACTGTTTTTCCATTTATATGAATTTGTGCTTGCTTCATTTCTAGATCATCAACAAACCTTAATGTCATATTTACATCAATCTTATTATCAAGAATATCAGTATATTCATCATCTTCAATATCAAAAAAGTAGGTTGGGTAATTCACTTGTTTAAGCTCAGTATCAACACTAATATGATCGATCAAATAACGCCCTTTTCTTGTTTTGAAAACAACATTATTTTCCCCAGATTTTAATATAACTGGATCAAATTCAACAGGTCTTAATGCACCACAATCAGGAACAGCGGAGAAAACCTCTCTTCCATTTATGGCAACATCCAATTTGCCAACCTGACCAACCACACAATCAGGGAAAAATTTGAGTTTTCCACTCTCAAGATTATGTTTTTCAGTAGAAGATATCATAAAAACATTCTTGCTTTCTTGTTCACTAACATCTGTTACATCTGAGGTAACCATAATATTTTCTAGAATATATTCATTTGTTTTCCAAAACATCCAACCAACATCCGAAACACTAAATTCCAAGGTGTTGCCGGAATCAAGATCTGTTTTTTCAAGTTCAACAGGATCAACACTCTGTTTTTCCATTTCAGTGTTTATTATCTCTTTTCCATTCAATTTAACTATTAATCTTCCTGAAAACTTTTTTGCTGTAAATGAAAGCAGAAAATTGTCCATTCTTTCTAAATCAGGTATCTCAAACTGAATTTCCTCAGATTTCTGGTCAAACACCCCTCTTTTAACATATAATGAATTCACTTTTTTAATAACCTCTGCACCTGTTGTAGTAAAGAGATTTATTGATGGTAAAGAGTGTTCATATTCTAATACGTTAAGATCTTCTAAAACTCCTGGTGTTTCAGATAACAAAAGCTTTGTGCCAGAAATTGATTCTGCATCTCCATTTCCATTATCACTAGTTGTGTTTTCAAGAATATCTTCCCTTATGTCTGCAGGAAGAAAAAGAATATATAATACAATGAGTAGGGTGATTACAGCTACCAATGTTGCTGCACCAGATCCTGTTTGAGCTTTTTTTAACATAATCATATAGCAAATTAAATAAGTTTATATATAAATGTTTTTCTATTTTGGTTATGAAGATCATTCATTCTAATTTCAAGAAAGGAGATATAAAAATAAAGGTTGAGAACCTCGACGATTTATGGTATCTAAGCCAAATAATAGATATTTCTGATAAAATACAAGGAAAAACAGAAAGAAAACTCAAAATTGGTGGTGAAACAGACAGAACTCAGAAAACAGTGAGAAAAATAATTTTTGTTTTATTAGATATTGAGAGGGTAGAATTCTCCAAACATTCAAACACATTAAGAGTATCGGGTGTTGTTTCTGAAGGGACAGAAGATGTTCAACGGGGAAGTCATCACACCTTCAATATTGAGATAAACACCATATTCTCCCTAATAAAAAAAGAATGGCTTCAATTCCAGATAGATAGAATAAAAGAAGCATCAAATCCAAAAGTTTCCAATCTAATGATATGTATTCTTGACAGAGAAACAGCACTGTTTGCTAAGCTTGAGAAATATGGTTATAAATTATTAGGAAGATTAGAAGGGGATGTTGAAAAAAAGGATTTAGAATCAGGGAAAAAAGCTAATTTCTATGTTGAGATAATCAAAACAATAGAAGAATATGACAAAAGGCACAACTTTGAGAATATTGTTGTTGCAAGTCCTGCTTTTTGGAAAGAATATCTAATAAAAGAAATAAAAAGTACAACACTTAAAAAAAAGATAGTGTCTGCAACATGTTCATCAGCAACAGAAACAGCAATAAATGAAGTGTTGAAAAGAGATGAGGTAAAAAAAATACTTGAAAAAGAGAGAACAGCAAAAGAGATAAAACTTGTTGAAAAGCTTCTTTTTGAGATATCTAAAAATAATCTAGCAGCATATGGGATAAAAGAAACAGAACAGGCATCAGATGCCGGGGCAATAGAATCATTACTTGTTACAGATTCATATATAAGAAAAACAAGAGAAGAAAACATATATGAAAAAGTTGAGAGAATAATGAAAAATACAGAAAAGTCCAGAGGAAAAGTGACAATAATAAGTTCTGAAAACGATGCAGGGAAAAAACTAAATGGACTTGGAGGTATTGGCGCAATATTAAGATATAAATTGAGTTATTAGTTCTTATTTTAACAACATATTATTACCAAAAGCTTTATATATCCTCACTTAGTCCCATAAAACACCAATAAATATAATAAATACCTCTTCTCAAACATTATTAAAGGTGCACATCATTCAGTCGCCAGAACACAAGTTTGTTAAAAAAAGAAAAAAATAATAAAAAATAACCAAATCGGTGATCAACAATGGAAAAAAAGATTCTTGAAGAAATAAAAGAAGCTGAAAAAAAATCAAAGCGAATTGTGGAAAATTCACATATCAAAAAGGAGTTAATAATTCAAAAAGGCAAAGAAAAAGCTAAAGAAATGATTAAAGAGCAAGAAACAAAAAGCGAACAAGAGAAAGAGAAGGAAGTTAGTTCTAAAATGAAACAATTAGAAGAAACAAAACAAGAGATAATTAGAAATGGAGATAAAGAAGTTAAAAAAATAGGATCAACTGCAGAAAAAAATATATCAAAAGCAGTGGATTATGTGCTTAAAAAATTTAATGAGAAAGTAAGATAATATGTTAAAACCAGAACGAATGACAAAACTGAATATCCTTGGTCCAAAGACCATGGAGAAGAAATTAGTCAAGAAGTTATATGACTTAAATATTTTTCATATTGTTGACCATGTAAAAGATGACCAATTAGATATTGGGAATCCATTTGAAAACGCAGAAGAAGTTTCTGATTTAATCATAAAATTAAATGCAATGGAGTCTTTTTTTGAGTTGAACAAAAAACAATTTTCAAAAGATCTTGATAATTATAGAAAAAAAGGAAAAGAGCTTAATTACAATGAAGTGAAAGCGTTGATTCTAAAAATATATAACACATTTACAAAAGATGCTCAAAAACTAAAAGATATCAAAAACGAAGTTAGAATAATAGAAAAACAACTGGAAAAACTAAGAATATTAAAAAAAATAGGTGTTGATCCAGCTCTTTTGGAAGAATATGACTCATTAAGTTATTTTGTTGGATATCTTAACAGAACAAAAGGAGTGAAAAAAGAGATTTCAGATATAACAGGGGATCACATATTACATAAAACCATATATAAAAACAAACATCTTATTGGATTATTTGTTGTAAAAGACAAGAAAGACATGGTTCAAAAGGTTCTTGAAAAACGAAATTTCACAACATTAGATTTTTCAGATATAGTCTCAAAAAAATCTTTGAAGATTCCTTATTTTGAGAAGAAAACAAAAATCCTTAACAAAGAGATAGCACAACTCAACAAAAAATTGGGTGTGTTTAAACAAAGTTGGGGAAAACAAATAGTTATTTATGAAAGTTTATTATCAGAAGAAGCTGAGAGGTCAGAAGCACCATTAAGATTTGCGTCAACAGAAAAGACATTCTTTGTAAAAGGATGGGTCCCAACAAAAAAAGCTGAAAAAACAAAAGAGATTCTGAATGAATTAACAAATGAAAAGATCATGATCCAAGAGAAAGAAATAACAGAGGAAGATGATATACCAATCAAACTCAGGAATCCAAAACCAGTTAATTCATTTGAATTTTTTATGCAATTATATTCAATGCCAAAATATAAAGAGATAGACCCAACATTCTTCCTTTTCCTAAGCTTTCCATTATTTTTTGGATTTATGCTTGGTGATATTGGATATGGTGTTGTAACATTCTTTTTGTTTTGGTTCCTTAAGAAAAAGATTCCAAAAGCTGGAGGATTTTTTAATATTCTAATGTTTGCATCAGCAGCAACAATATTTTTTGGTGGGTTGTTTGGTGAGATTTTTGGTGAAGAAGTGTTATTTGGATACCATTTACCACATATTCTTAGTAGGGCGCATCAGATAAATGAGTTGTTATACTTATCAATAGCTATTGGGGTTGTTCATATAAACATTGGATTACTTATTGGTTTTTACAATGAGCTTGTTTCACATGGATTCAAGACTGCAGTTTTTAAGAAACTAAGCTGGATATTTATTGAAATAGGGGTTGTTTTAGCCCTTTTCTATTCTGCAACAGTTGGTGGGGTAACAATAGGGATTGCAGTTCTATTACTTTATTTAGGGGAAGGCTTTAAAGGAATAATTGAACTTCCATCTTTGTTTGGAAATATATTGTCTTATGCAAGACTGATGGCAATTGGAGTTGCAAGTGTGCAGCTTGCAATAGTTGTGAATGAATTTGCAAAAGATTTTTTTCATCAAGGAGGATTTATGATATTGGCAGGAATATTTATCCTGGCGATTGGACATACAATAAATATTGGATTGGGAATATTAGGACCTTTCCTACACTCACTCAGATTACAATATGTTGAGTTTTTTACAAAATTCTTCCAAGGTGGGGGAAAAGATTATGTTCCTTTTGGAATTAAAGAATAAATTAGGAGGCAGCGGAAATCAAAGATCTTCAAAAATCGAAGATTTTTGAGACACCAGAAATCCAAGGGATTTCTTAGTGTTTCCTTGTCACCTAGAAAAAAACTAGGAGGTAAAGAAAATGGTAGTTGATATGGCAACAGGATTGCTGGCAGCATCTGCAGCAGCAGCAATAGGAATTAGTGCAATTGCAGCAGCTATTGCAGAGAAAGCAATAGGTTCAGCAGCAATAGGTGCAATGGCTGAAAATGAAGGCCTTTTTGGTAAAGGTTTGATTTTAACAGTTATTCCAGAAACCCTTGTTATATTTGGGTTGGTAATAGCAATAATGATTATTGGTATGGCTGGATAAAAACAGCCTACAATAATTATTTGAAGTGGTAATTATGGGACTCAAAAAAGTCAAGGAAGAAATATTGAGGAAAGCTGAAGCAGAGGCTTCTTTAATAATAAGAGAAGGAGAGAAAGAAGTAGACGAAGTTATGGCAGAAACACAAAAACAAATCAGTGATGAAAAGAAAAACAGTGAATTAAGAATCAAGAATCTTTTAGAGAACATAGAGAAAAAAGAAAGAGCTTCAACACAATTTGAGGTTAAAAAGAGAATGTTCCAAAAGAAAAAAGAGTTTATGGATAAGATTTTTGAAAAGACAGAAAATAAATTGACAAATTTAAATGACAAAGAGAGGGGAGATTTCCTGAAAAAACTCTTGGGTAAAGCAAAAAAAGAGATTGATGTGAAAAGAATCTATACAAAAAAAAGTGATAAGAGGTTCTTCAAAGGAGCAGAAACCGAAGAGATGGAGATGAAGGGAGGACTTATAGCAGAGACAGCAGATAGGTCAGTTAGGATAGATTATAGATTTGAGACAATGTTAGAAGACATAAAGGAAAAAAACCTGCCAGAAATAGCTAAAATATTGTTTGGGTGAACAAACATCAAAAAATGACTAAAATAAAACTAGGATTTTATCCTTACACATATGTTAGGACGAATGTAATGAGAAGCAAATTGCTCAAAAAGGAAGATTATCATAAATTGATGAAGATGGGAATAGGTGAGATTACAAGATATTTAGGAGAATCAGACTACAAGAAAGAGATAGATGAATTAGCAGCAACATATTCTGGTTCAGATTTTATGGAAATAGCATTAAATAAGAATCTTGTTAGTTCTTTCCTTAAACTGAAAAGAATCTCACCAGACGAACTCAATGTTCTTATAAGTGCTTATTTGAAGAGAAATGATATATGGAACATCAAAACAATATTAAGAGCAAAATATGCAGGAGAAGATGAAGAAACAGTAAAAAGAATGCTTGTGGCTGTTGGTGAATTAGATGAAGAATTCTTATTGAATATGTTTAAAAAAGAAACAATAGAAGACATCTTAAGAAACATTCCTTTTTTCCAGTTCAAGAAGATAAAACCATTTTTTGAAAAATTCAAGGAAAAAAACATATTGGTTGATATAGAGAATGCATTAGATAAATATTATTACAAATATCTTATGGATTTTACTGAAACACTTCCTGAACAAGGAGGATTATTCAAAGGATTCTTAGAATCTGAAGTAGAAGTCTTAAACATACTTATGATTATAAGATTAAAAAAAGAAGGAGTTAATAATGAAGACATAAAAAATTATCTTATATTGACAGAAGATAAAATCAAAGATAATGGTTTTTTAAGACTATTAAATATAGAAGGGATTGAAGCAATGCCAGAAAAGATACAAAACAGAGAGCTGGCAAAAGTATTGGAAACAAGCATAAAAAAATATAAGGAAACAAAAACCTTGACACATGTTGAATCAGCTCTTTATAAATATTTTTTAAAAAAATCCATATTGCTTTTACATCAGCATCCTTTGTCACTTGATGTTATACTTGGTTATATGTTTGCCAAGGAAATAGAAGTAAAAAATCTAAAGACACTTGTAAAGGGAAAACAGCTTGGGATGAGCGAAGAATTTATTGAACAGAGGTTGGTGATATAAATGTTAGAGGTAGTTGTTGTTGGGACCCCACGATTTGTGTTAGGTTTTCAATTAGCAGGAATTAGAAAAACATATGAGGTTGAAAATGACCCATTCAATAAGATCAAAGAGGTTATGTCAGATCAAAATATAGGTATTATAATCACAGATGAGGAATCAATGTCAAAATTAGATGAGCATGACAGATTAGATATGGAATCTTCTGTCAAGCCAGTATTTATGGTTCTATCTGAAGAAGCCACATCAGATACATTGAAAAAAATGATCAAAAAATCTATTGGTGTGGATTTAATGGATTAAGGTGAGAATTATGGAAAAAGGAAAACTTGTTAGAATAGCAGGCCCGGTTGTTGTAGCAACAGGAATTACTGCAAGAATGTATGATGTTGTTAGAGTTGGAAAGGAAAAACTAATGGGTGAGGTTATCCAAATAAATGATGACAGAACAACCATCCAGGTTTATGAAGACACATCCAGCATAAAACCAGGCGAACCTGTTGAAAACACAGGCAAACCATTGTCTGCAGAACTAGGCCCTGGTTTGTTGACAAGCATATATGATGGAATACAAAGACCATTACCTGTTCTTAAAGAACAGATGGGTGATTTTATCAAAAGAGGAGTTGATGCTCCAGGTCTTGACCACAAAAAGAAGTGGGAATTCAAACCAACAGTGAAAAAAGGAGATTCAGTTAGCACAGGAGATGTTATTGGAACAGTAGAAGAAACAGACACAATAACTCATAAAATCTTAGTTCCTCCAAAACACAAAGGAAAAATAACTGAGATAAAAAAAGGAAGTTTTACTGTTGATGAAATTGTTGCAAAATTAGACTCAAAACAAACATTAAAACTAATGCATGATTGGCCTGTAAGAATCCCAAGAGCATCAAAGAGGAAGCTTCCTCCTACAATACCACTTATAACAGGACAAAGAATTTATGATGCATTATTTCCTTTAGCAAAGGGGGGAGTTGCGGCTATTCCTGGTGGATTTGGAACAGGAAAAACAGTTGCACAGCAAACTCTTGCAAAATGGGCAGATGCAGATATAATTGTGTATGTTGGTTGTGGGGAAAGAGG
>JABMPP010000051.1 GCA_013202955.1 Candidatus Woesearchaeota archaeon
CAAAAAAGTTCAGCTGGGAAAAAGCAGCAAAAGAAACAATAAAATTATATGAATCTGTTTGAAAGAAAAATATATAAAGCATATAAAAGAACCAAATAACATGAAATTCAGAGAATTCATCAAGAAAAACCTGAAAGACACTGATGCATGGTCTGAAGTGTTGTTTTTTTACATATTCTCATTACCTCTTGCATTTATAATACACAAAATATCAAAAAACAAATCATTACCATATTTATTGACATTTCTTTCATTCGCACTTAGAGCTTATGGAGGAATACTGTTTTTCTACCAGAATATATTAATGGGGGTATTATTCAACATACTTGGATTTATAATTGATGATGTTGACGGCCAGGTATCAAGAGCAATATTTGGAAAAGACCCAAACATGAGAGGCACATTGGATTTTCTATTGGATTTTGTATCAATGGTGATTGTTTTTGTTGGTTTGGGAAGTTTAGTATTACTAAAATCACCAGATCTTTCAATATTATATATTTTTTATCTGGCCAGTTTTATATTTTTCATGGCACTTACCTCAACTAAATTCAGGATTTACAGTTTGCAAAAAATAGATCCAGATAAAACTCTTTTAAGCACTGGTAAAATCAAAGGCAGGTTAAGATCATTCATAAATAACATACAGAAAAGATTTCAAAAATTCCATCTGGTGATGCATCCCAGTATTGTTGATTCCCTTTTTATATTATTCATAATATTTCCTTTGGTGAATTTTAATATCTGGTTATTAATAACGGCAATAATTTTTATTTGGATAGATATTCTTATTACAGGGATTGTCCCGGTTTATTTTCTGTTAAAAAGTGATGGGAACGGGTAAAATTAGATTAAACCTAGGATGTGGTGCAGAAAAGAGAGTATTCTAATCATCACATTTATAAATATTAATTGTAACTTCATTACCTAGGGGATTAAAATCAAGGAAAAAGCAGATAGGTTTGGGTTTAAGTGGATCAAGGAAATAGGAAAAAAGAATATTTATGGAAACAATAATCTTATATCTATTTTCAAGTTTAATGGAACTTCATTATGGTGGTGGATAGAATATTGGGCATATCATAATTATAATAATAAGATCAGATACAATCCTTTTCTTGTAAAGCTTTTTTTTGATGTTAGATTTGTTGCGAGAAAGATTGTGTGGAAACTCCTCAAAAAAACAAAACCACCCCAATCAGAAAAAAACAGGATATTGTTCATTTACCCACATAATCCAAGAAACAAGATATATGTTGAGCCGTTATTTGAGAAATTAAAAGGATTAAATATTTTTGCTGTTGATGTAAACAGGGGATCCAGCATTCTAAACATAAATGTACTCAGAGAAAAAGCAAAAGATGATAAAATAAACCATCTCCTTCTGGAGGATTATGTTTCATTAAGGGATTGTCTAAAAGTAAGAGTAAAAAAATACAAGATGGCCAGACTATGGAGATCAGTAAAAAAAATGGATGATTTCAAAAAAATAGAATCCCAAATTTCATTGTATTTTAACATAAGAGCAAGAGACCATATGAGGAGCATTGTTGCTATAGATAACATAGTTGAATCAGTAAAACCAAGAATAGCAGTAACACCTGTTGAGACCTCTGAGTTTGATAAAGGACTATTTTTAGCATGCCAAAAAAGAGGTGTTCCTTGTATAGGGATTCAGCATGGATTGATAAAAGACCTAAGATGTGTTCATGATAAAGATGAGATATCATTGAAAAAAGTATCCCCAGATTATTGCCCGATTCCGACAAAAACAGCTGTTTTCGGAGAGAATGATAAAGAGTTCTTAATTAAACACGGAAATTATCCAGCAGAAAGTGTTGTGGTAACTGGAAATCAAAGAGATGACAGGATGTTTAATGAAAAGAGCAGATACAATAAAGAGAGCATATGCAAAAAGCTAGCTCTTAATCCAAAAAGAAAGATAATTGTGTTTGCAACTGACCCTGACATTAAAAAAGAGAAATCAATAAATTTAATCAAAACCATAAGCAACTCAATAAACAATAACATCCAATTCCTGATAAAGGTTCATCCAGGCGAATCAGAGGAAATATACAGAAAAATAGTAAAAAACAACAATATAAATGCAATTATAACAAAGCATGATGTTTATGAAGTTTTATACATTTGTGATGCACTTCTAAATGTAAAGTCTGCAATAGGGCTTGAGACCACAATAATGGATACTCCAATAATAACACTCAATTTCTCAGGAAAGGTTCCAGATTATATAGATTACACAGAAAAGGGTGTTGGGTTAGAAGCAAAGAACAGAGAAGAATTAAAAAAAGTAATAAATCTAGTTCTGTATGATGAAAAAACAAAACAAAAGTTAAAAGAAGCAAGAGGAAGCTATGTTTATGAGCACTGCTATAAGATTGATGGAAAAGCTTCTGAAAGAATAGCCAACTTAATAAATTCTATTTAGCCACAAGCTTTTTTTCAATCAACAGGCTCTTTATCTCATCCTTTGAAAGCAATTTTGGTTTGTCTGACTTATACTTTTCCTTGTGTATCTTGTTTTTGTTGTTTCCGTTGTTCAGATAGTTTGTCATAGTGTCAATTATAAACATATCATCTGTTTCTTTTGCAGCTGCTGCCTCTTCCTCTGTCATTAATGCCTCATACAGCTTTTCGCCTGCTCTCAACCCGATTTCTTTTATCTTGACATCTTCTGGCTTATACCCATATTTTGGAGCCAGTAACTCAATCATAGACTGTGCAAGATCGCTTATCTTTATTGCTTTCATCTTAAGTATTGTTATCTCTCCCCCTATGGAAATTTCTGCGCTTTTCAGCACAAGTGAAACAGCATCACTAAGTGACATAAAAAATCTTGTCATCTCATATGATGTAAGTGTGACAGGGCCTCCCTTTTTTATCTGTGACTCAAACAATGGAATAACCGAACCGTCTGAGCCAAGCACATTCCCAAATCTTACGCTTGTGAACTTTGTGCCAAGTATAAGGCTTGCGTCTGATATTAATTTCTCACCAAGAAGCTTTGTTGTTCCCATTGTGCTTATTGGATTCACTGCCTTGTCAGTTGAGATATAAACAAGATTTTCTACCTTTAACTCTCTTGCCGTATTTATTATGTTTTGTGTGCCAACCACATTTGTTTTCATTGCCTCAAATGGATTGTATTCGCACAATGGAACATGCTTTAATGC
>JABMPP010000052.1 GCA_013202955.1 Candidatus Woesearchaeota archaeon
ATTCCTTTTGGCATATCTTCTTCCCTAACAATAACAGAATAAGTTATCTCTCCATCGCAATCATGATAAACAGCTCCTCCTCCTGTTCTTCTTCTTACAATATCAACTCCTTTTGAATTGCACTTATCAACATCCACTTCCCTATCTAAACCCTGAAAATAACCAATAGAAACAGCACTAGGTGACCAAGTATAGAATCTTATTGTAGGTAAACTATCACCGCTAGAAACCGCCTCAGTAACAGCTTCATCTACTGCCATGTTCATAAAAGCATCATAATTAGACAGCTTAACAACTCTCCATTTCACTTTAAAGCCTCCTTAAACACATCAAAAATATCAGAAGAACTCACACCAATCAGCTGTATATCATTTGATGAAATAAAATCATCTATCTGCTCTATAATTAAATAATGATTATCAATATTTTCTTCAAGAATCTTCTCAATCTCTGAAATTGATTCCTCAGGATGAAGAAAAAAATCTCCAGTTATCTTTACATCACCATCAGAAACTTCAATATTTATTAATTTTCCACCTTCTACTTTTTTTGTAGCATACAAAGAAACACCTACATCTTAAACTTTTTTATAACTAGTTTATCCTTCTCAATCTTTATCTCAACATCGGTTTTCTCATCAAACTCTGTTATTTTTGTTATTAATTCAGGAAGAAGCATTCTCTCCCCTCTAAAATCAACAGTTGTTATAAGATCTTTCTGTTTGCTTGGCTCAATCCCAACATCCTCTAATATTTTTTTTGTGCCGTTGGCATTCTCAACTTTAGATCTTTCAACAGTTTTATCATAAAGATATTTTGCAATTTTATCAGCAATATCAACTTTTGTTGCTGCTGTGATTCCCTGCAATCCAGGGCTTAGGTTAACTTCCAACACCAATGGTCCTTTTGAGCCTTCTATAAGGTCAATTCCACAAATCTCAGCTCCAATCACTTTTGCAGTGTTTACAGCTATTTTCTTTGTTTTTTCATCCAATACAACAGCTTCTCCTTTTCCACCAGCATGAACATTTGATCTTTTTTCTCCTTCAGCAGATTTTCTTTTCATTGCTGCAACAACCTTATTTCCAACAACAAATGCCCTTATATCAACACCACCTGTGTCAATATACTCCTGTATCAGGAATGGCTGTCTTAAAGCAGTTAATGCGTCTAATATGGAATTAGCAGATGCAAATGAATCAGCAAACATAACTCCTTTTCCATGTGTTCCCTCTGGAAACTTCATTATAACAGGATAATTTATTTTTTCAAGAATGTTTCTTGCTGCTTGTGTTGAAGAAGAAAGATATGTTTTTGGCATTGGTATATTCTCTAAATCCATTTTTAGCTGTGTTAATAATTTGTGCTGTGCTGTTACAAAAGCAGATGTTCTTACAGGCATATATGATTTTTTGTGAAGAAGTGTTGTGAGTGCTCTTAATAATGAATTATAACGAAAAGAGCCTTTTGCAAATATGCAGTCATATTCTTCAATTGGCTTTCCTTTTACAAGAACAACAGATTCTTTTGGCTCAAGATTGATCTCTATATCCTTTATGTTAATATCATCAACATGATCAAAGTATTTCTGCATAGCTTTGAATGTCCATTTGGATGATTTACTCCCTAAACTTATTATGGCTGCTTTCATTTTTTTGAAGGGTCTATTAAAAACCCGTTTGTTAATATGTTCTGACCTATTAAAACAGGATACTTCATATGGCTCCTGTCAACTACTGAAAAAAGAGCTTTCATCTTTTCCCCAGCTAACTCAACCTCTACCTCAACTATTGGTCTTAATGTTGTGCCATGTGCACTTTTTATCTTCTTTGTTCTTAATACTGGACCCAGATTAAGCTCAGATGCTATTTTTGTATCAATTGAGCTTTTTTCAGCACCTGTATCTATTCTACCTGGAAATGTTTTTTCCTTGTTGTTATTTCCAAATATTATAACATCTTCCACAAGCCCAATAATCTTCTTTTTCATAGTGAAAACCTTAATTTATATCATTTATAAAGGTTATGGAATTCCAAAAAGAATTCCAAACATAGAAAAATCGAAGATTTTTCGTATGTTATGAAATTTCAAACATAAAAAAAGCTTCGCTTTTTCATATGTTACTAATAATAGATTTAGAACTAATTACAACTGTTTAAACAGCTTTATTACTTTGTCTTTCCCGACTGTAAGTATGAATGGGGCCAATCTAGGACCTTGCTCTTTTCCTGTTAATACTTTGTAGCTCCACATAAAGAATTCTTTTGGCTCAACATCTGTTTTCTCACATATATTGTAAAACTCTTCATAAAGAGATTTTTCATTGTATTTGTTCTTTTTCATCAACTCTGCAAGAATTAATAATGATTTTTTTATGTTAGCGGGAACTTTAACATCCACTCTGTCTTTTAACTGAAACTTAAACTGCTCTTCTGCAAAATTATTCACCCATTTTCTTGCAAAATCCAGTCTGTCTTCAACATAAGCAAGCTCCTCTTTAGAAATCTTTTTTGGGATATGACCTGTTTTTTTCAACAGTTCAATAGCTCTTTTTGTTGTGATTGCTGCCTGTATTGTTATGGCGCAATGCAGAAATGACACCTGATGAGGCATCTTGCCAATCTTGCCAATATGAGAGAACTCAAATATTCTTTTTATCTTTGCTAATTCATCCTTGTTCTCTAATTTTTCTTTTCCATGATATATTCTTTCATCTTTATCATATCTGTCATACAATAAAATAACTGCATTTGTGCCTGAAGGATTAAAATCCAGTGCTGCATGCGGTCTTGTTTTTGTCAGCATATATCTGAGCAGCTGTGCAGGAGCATAATCAGTTGATTTAGCAAATCCAATGCCTGCTCCTTTTGAAGTTGACATTTTTTTACCGCCAACTGTGAAAAATTCATAACCTTTGCCAATATATCTGTCAGTTGATGGCCAGGGTGGTGGAAACTCAAAAATTTCACTTGAAATGTTTATTGCTGCTGTTCTTGCACCGC
>JABMPP010000053.1 GCA_013202955.1 Candidatus Woesearchaeota archaeon
GCTTAGAGTTGCAGAAACAGAAAAATATGCTCATGTAACATTTTTCTTTAACAGTCAGGTAGAAACCCCAAATAAAAAAGAAGACAGAATATTGGTTCATAGTCCTAAAGTTCCTTCATATGACAAAAAACCTGAGATGAGTGCTTACAAAATAACAAAAAAAGTTCTTGTTGAGATTAAAAAAGAAAAATATGGTTTAATTGTGATGAATTTTGCAAATGGTGATTTGGTTGGACATGCGGGAAAACTAGGTGCTGCAATAAAAGCCTGCAAAGTTGTTGATAGATGTTTAGGTCAGATTGTTGAAGTTGGATTAAAACATAATTATCATGTTCTTGTTACAGGAGATCATGGAAATGTTGAAACAATGCTTTATCCAAATAGTGAAAAAAATCCATCTCATGGCATAAATCCTGTTCCATTTTATATTGTTTCTAAGGATAATTATAAATTAAAGAATGGTGGGTTAAAAGATGTTGCACCAACAATCCTTGATTTAATGGGAATAAAAAAACCAAAACTCATGACAGGCAAAAGTTTAATAAAAAAATAAGGATTCTTGTTTTCTATGAAGCTTAGTGAGATTAAAAAAGATATTCCAAAGGATCTTTATGATGTTCTTAAAAAAGATATTGAAGAACTTAGGCCTGCTCAGGAAAAAGCACTGAAAAAAGGACTTTTGAAAGGAAAAAATCTTCTTATTTGCACTCCAACTGCTTCTGGAAAAACATTGATTGCTGAATTAGTTGGGTTGAAATCAATTATTGAGGGAAAAGGTAAGATAATTTATATTGTTCCGTTGAAAGCGCTAGCAAGTGAGAAGTTTAAGGATTTCAAGAAAAGATATGGAAAATTAATCAAAATCGCAATGTCAATAGGAGATTTTGATTCATCAGATTCTTATCTTATTGATTATGATTTGATAATCACAACTTCTGAAAAATTGGATTCATTGACAAGACATCATGCACCATGGTTGAAATATGTTAAGGTTGTTGTTATTGATGAGATTCATTTATTAAATGATCCTGGAAGAGGGCCAACATTAGAGATATTAATAACAATGTTAAGAGAGCTTTTAAAAGATGTCCAGATATTAGGATTATCAGCAACAATTGGAAATCCTGAAGAATTATCTCAATGGTTGGATGCTGGATTGGTTGTTGATAACTGGAGACCTGTTAAATTACACAAAGGAATTTATTATAAAGGAAAAGTAGAGTTTGATTAAGCATTTAATCCTAAAGAATCAATAACTATTTTTTCATCAAATTCTTTTAGGTCAGAATATTTCTGCCCAACACCAATATATATTATTGGTTTTCCTGTAACATAAGAAATAGATAATGCAGCGCCGCCTTTTTCATCAACATCAACTTTTGAAAGCACAACCCCATCAATACCAATAGCTTTGTCAAATTCTCTTGATTGTTCTACAGTATCGTTTCCAGTTAATGAATCACCAACAAATATCTTCAGATCTGGGTTTGCAACTCTTATTATCTTTTTCATTTCATCAACAAGATTTGTGTTTGAGTGTTGTCTTCCTGCTGTATCTATAAGAACAACATCAATTTTTTTTGATTTTGCATGGCTTATTGCATCAAATGCAACTGCTGCTGGATCTGCCCCATAATCGTGTTTTATAACCTTAACATCAAGTTTTTTTCCATGCTCTTCTAATTGATGTATAGCTGCTGCTCTAAATGTGTCAGCTGCTGCAATAACAGATGAGATATTTTTATCTTTCAGCATCTGAGCCATTTTTGCTATTGTTGTTGTTTTTCCAGAACCATTCACACCAACAAAGCAAATCACATATGGTTTTTTCTCTTTTATATTTTTCATTAAATCTATTTTTTCAACATCAAAAAGATTCTCAATTGATTTTTGCAAAGAAGAAATAATAATATCTTCAGTTTTTCCAACTCTTACTTTAGATTCAACAAGTTTTTCTCTTAAATCCTGTTTTATTTTTTCAACAACTTCAACAGCAACATTATTTTCCATTAAAATAATCTCAAAATTCCA
>JABMPP010000054.1 GCA_013202955.1 Candidatus Woesearchaeota archaeon
GACAATGGGTGTTTTAAATATACCTCAACAGCAATTTTTAGGGTAACAGATAATAAACCAGGTGGTTGGCTTACAAAAGCATCAGATAGTCATAAGATTTTAACATCTCAATCCTTAACAACAAAAAGTTGGGATGAATGTAGCCCATCAAATACAATAGTTGTTTCTTCAGGTGATTGGGTAGTGAGAGGTTCTTCAAGAACAGTAAGACCAGAAGCAAAATATATTTCTTATAGGGATGATTCTTGTTGGGGTGATAAATCTTATGGTAGTGAAGGACAAATGACTATCGGTTTAATAGTTGAAAGAGCAAATTATGTAATTGGTTATGATTATAAATCAACTGTGTGTGATTATGAATGTGAAAAAACAAGTGATTGTGGTTCAAAAGAATCAGTTGGAGAAAGATATTGTAGTGGAAAAAACATAGTTCAAGATTATTCGGTTCCAAAATGTGTTAAATATGATTGTGAATTAAATGATTTAACTGAAACAATAAAGACTTGTTCAAATTCTTGTGAAGATGGTGTTTGTGTAACTTTTGATGATGATGAAGAAGAAGAGGAAATATGTCTAACTGTTTGTGTAGAAATGTATGAAATAATAGATAATAAATGTGTGTTTGATAATTGTGGTTCTGGATGTGGTGTTAATGAAGTAACTACTTTTGATACTAAAAAAGAGTGTGAAAATAATTTAGAAAAACCACCAATAGAATGTGCAATTAGTGAAGATTGTAAAGAAATAGCAAAAGTTGTTTGTGATGATAAAAGTTTATGGTATCACGATTATTCTTGTGTTAATGGAGTTTGTGCAATAAGTTTGGATATTCCTCCTGAAAGTTGTATCAGGGGTGGTGAAGATGAAGAAAAAACATCTTGGTTAATTTATTTAATACCAATAGTTTCTGGTTTTGTATTAATTTTGTTTATTTTTATAATTAGTAATTTTATAAAAAGGAGAAAAAGATGAAAAACAAAAAAGGTCAAATAGTTTTATCATTAAGTATGATGGTGGTTTTAGCAATAGTTGCTATTTTAATAATTGCAGGTTTATTAATTTTTGTTTCTGTAAATAAATATGTTATTATTGGTGGGGGTTTAATCGCATTAACTTTAATATTTGGATTAAAAGGAAAATTCACAAGAGGGAAGGGAATTTTTATAGGAATTTTGGTATTTGTTGGATTAGTTTTTGTTTTAGGAAGTGGGTTTTTGCAAGAAACTTTTGCTGGTGGAACTTATGTTCAAGCACCAACATTTTATTATTATGAATGTTCTCCTGCATCAGCACCATTAGAATCTCAACACATTATTCTTACATCTGGTTCTTCAGAAGGATGGATAACTTGTCCTTCAAACACAGATACTTGCAATTTATATGTATCTCAAATAGAAACACCAAAATGGTTTGCTACAGATAGAAGAATAATTTACCAAAAATGTAGTGCAAGTGGAAAATGCGACCCACAAGTTTCAACACCTGCAAATTCTTTCTTTTCAAAAAATGGTGTTCCAACAATTCAAATATCAAATTTATTATCAACAGATAAAGTTTATATAAATTACCAAGCAAGAAATCTTTTATTCCAATGGAAAGATAAAGAAAATGGTGCTGAATGGTATCAAACCTATAAACCATTTATTTTATGGAAAGTTGATATGTTTGGGGGTGGAAGAACAGAATATACAAGTATTAAACAAGGATGTAATTTTTTATCTTCAGATAAACCTAATTTGTTAAATTCAATGATAAATTCAATAAAACAAATAAACACCCAAACAACAACTTCAAATACAAATGTTCCATTTTATAAAACAAGAAATTTTATAGGAACTTATGTTCCTATTTCAACAGCGAATGTTAATTTTGTAACTTATGGCAGAAAAGAAGGTTATTGTTTGAATAGACAAGTATTTGCTATAACAACCGCAGTAACAAATGGTGGAACATATAAAATAGTAGATTCAAATTTTAATACAAGATTAGCAAATTCAGTTACTTGTTGTCCAGGAGAAACAGAACAAACAAGAAAATGTAATTCAAATTTTGAATGGGAAAATATAGAAGTTGCCCAATGTTCTTCCTTTAATCCATGTGCAGGAGCAGATTGGGAACAAAACCCAGCAAGTTCAACGCAATTAATAAGATATAATTGTATAAATAATAAATGTGTGGGAGAAACAAAAAAGGTAGAATGCACTTTAAATAGTGATTGTGGTGTAGGAGAAGTTTGTGATACAAAATTATATGAATGTGTTAAAGTTGAACCAGGATGTACTAAAGATTCAGATTGTGAAACAGGATATACTTGTGAGAATGGAGTTTGTGTTTCTGGACAATTCAAATGTGAAGGATGGTGGGAATATGAATCAACAAGCACAGAAAAAGATTGGAAGTGGTATAACTATCTAACAGCAGGATTAATAAAACCAAAAGAAATAACAACACCTGTCTGTAAA
>JABMPP010000002.1 GCA_013202955.1 Candidatus Woesearchaeota archaeon
AATCTATTTTTGAATTATTATTATGTGTTTATCCTGCTATTTCCTTTTGTTTTCCTGCTTGTTTATATTTACGGGTTTAAGAAAGATAAGAAATACTTTTTTACACCAAATAATATTTTTATGATATTTTTTGTTGTGTTCTACTTGTTTTTTCTTTCACTTAAATCAGATCTTCTTCCAGCAATAAGATATGTTATTGCTGTTCTTCCGTTTTTCTGCATATTAAGTGGGGTTGTGGTGTATTATTTCTTGAAAAAAAACAGATGGGTTGGTTATGGAATACTCTTGCTGTTGATACTCACAAACATATTCTATGTTTTTCCTTTTGATTTACTAAAATAGCCTGTTAAATCAATAGAAATCTCAGCTATATCTGATTATGAAAAAAATAGCTTTGTTGATGACAGTCTTAGCGCAAAATTTTATCTTTTGAGTTATTTGTATGAAATAACACATAATTATGACAGCTCTGAGGAACTGATAATAAATTATATGCTAAAAACAGGATCATCCAATGATAATTTCCTTACTAATTATTTTATGTCAACATTCCAATTCTACACAAATATGAATCTTGCTTCTATGGATGATGAAAAGATAAACTGGATAATAATAAGAGACTTCAAGGTCAATGAAGAAAATAATCTTAAATTCATTAATCAAGTGGAAAAGAATATTGATTTAAATGATTATAAAAAAATTCTTGTGCATAACAAAGATAAAATGTGGGGAAACACACCAGACCCAATAAACCACAGATTCAGAACTAATAAGGATGGAACTGTTGTTGTGTATCACCTAAAATAAAGCATAATTGAAGGGTGATGCATTATCACCAAAAATAATCATGAATAAGATAAATACAATAACAATTATTATGGGGGTAAGCCACCAAGCTTTTCTCTTCATTAAAAATTTCCAAACTTCACCCATTTTTTTCCTCAAGATAATCATTTATGTATTCTGAGATAAGATCTCCTGCCAATTTATGACCAAGCTTATTCCAGTGAACACCATCTATTCCATGCACAGAACTGTTTTCTGCATGCTCATAAACAATCTCACTCACACCTGGAATCATTTCTATCCCATTTTCCTCTATAATCCTTTCAACAATTGGTTTTATATCAAATTCATTTAAATCAATGTTGAAACTGAAGATTTTTGACTCCTTTGCTCTTGTTTTAATCAATCCAAGTATCTTACTTGTAGTATCAACAGAGTTTGAAAAAGCAGGATAATTTTCTCCTTTGGTGTTGATTTCCTCTATAAGATCTATTCCCTGTTTGTTGACTCTGAATGTGTTAAAACCTTGTTTTATGTTATGCAATAAAAATTTTGTGATTCTTAGATCCTCAATGAATTCTGGAAAAATAACACCTGAAGGATTTTTATAAACTATTTTATCATTCTCAAGATAAGGTCTTACATGGTTATTGTTGTGGATCAGACTGTTCTTTTCCAGATATAAATCATTGTTTATGAAATCATTGTTTGCAAAAGAAAAGATAATAATATCTGGTTTTATAATATCATAAACATCATTCAGCAGAAGATATTTCTGAAGTGTTCCCCATCCTGAAACAGCTTTTACAAATAACTGTATGTCTGGGTTATTCTCAAGATATGAATAATACTCCTCATCATTGGATACTTGCTGTGCATCAGTTAATGAATCACCTAAAACAAGAATTCTTGTTTTGTCCATATCAGGTTCTGAATATCTTCTGAACCCTTTTTCATAAGTGATGTAATTAACTTCATGAACAGAGCCATCAATATCTTTTACATTATATGTTATATCTGTGAATTCCAAATTGTCCCAACCATAAACATCATGATTAACAACTCTCACAGGCACAAAAAAGAAAAGATACAATTCAACCATTATCAATATAAAGATTATTGAGCCAACAAGCAGTGAAAGGTTAATAAGAATATTTTTCCTGTTCTTTATGATTTTTTTTGAATGCTTTATTATTAATGTTCCAATAACAAGCAGAATAATCTCAAAAAAAACTATGCAAAGCTTTAACCCAAAGCTTTCAATATTTTTGTTAACACTGAAAAGCTGTTCAATCACAAAAGGGTTTATAATTAAACCAATAAGTATCAATAATGCTCCAAAGTATTGTATGTTATCAACTGTTTTAATTGATTTTTTGATTTTTTGAATCCTATTCATTTTCTTTTATGCTTTTTACAAGATCTCCAAAACACAGAATCTGGGTTATGTCATTGAATTTTATGTTAAACTTGGATTCTACATCTGCAAAGAAC
>JABMPP010000055.1 GCA_013202955.1 Candidatus Woesearchaeota archaeon
ATTATTGAGCTAACAACCAATGAAAGATTAATAAGAATATTTTTTTTGTTTTTGATGATTTTTTTTGAGTATTTTATTATTAATGCTCCAAGAATAAGAAAAACAATCTCAAAAACAACTATACAAAGTTTTAACCCAAAGCCAATATCTTTGTTAACACTGAACAGCTGTTCAATCACAAAAGGGTTTGTGACTAAACCAATAAGTATCAATAATGCTCCAAAATATTGTATACCATCAACTGCTTTAATTGATTTTTTGATCTTTTGAATCCTATTCATTTTCTTTTATGCTTTTTACAAGATTCCCAAAAGTCAGAATCTGGGTTATATCATTAAATTTTATGTTAAACTTGGATTCTACATCTGCAAAGAACTGATAAAGCTTTATTGAGGTCTGCTCATGCAGACTTGTGTCATCTAGTTTTAAGCTATTGTTTATTTTTGACTCTTCAATTCCCCAAAAATCTGAAAAAAATTTGATTAATTCCTGCTCATTCATTTTAAGGATTGGATAACAACCACATTTAAATATCTTTAGTATTTGGTTATAATGGAAATATATTTAAATAGCTAATCTTAACTAGATTTCATATAGGGGTGTGTGTAATAAGTAAAAATGAAGCTTAATGATTATATCAATAAGAGCAGAAAATTATCTAAACACAAGTCAATGAAAGAGATAAAAATAGCTTTTCTTTCAACATTCACAATAAATGGACTTGGGGAAATAATGAAGGTTCTCTGCCATGATGAGAAGATAAATGTCCAAACTTATGTTGGACCTTATGGCCAGTATGCCCAGGAAATATTGAATACATCCAGCAAATTATATTCTTTCAACCCAAACATAATCTTTATGCTTTTTGATGCTGAGCAATTTTTAGGTGATTTTTTTCATTTTCCATACAGATTAAGTGCAGATGAAAGAAAAGGGTTTATTGATGGAAAATTAAATGAGATTCAGGATTTAGTAAAAACACTCTCTAAAAACACAGACTCAAAGATGGTGTTGAACAGCCTTCTTGTGCCACATTACTCAAGCAGAGGGATCCACGAAAACAAGCAGGAAAAAGGGCTCAGAAAATTAATACATTATTTCAATGAAACTCTTGACAAGATGTCGGTTAATAATTCACAGCTTTTTATCTTTGATTTTAATTCATTCTCTTCAAAAATAGGGCATTCCAATCTTGTTGACAGGAAAATGCATTATCTTGGTGATCTAAGAATTTCTCCTCAAGGTCTGGTTGATATTTCCAAAGAATACATGGCTTATATCTATCCACTTGCATCAATGACAAGAAAATGCATTGTGCTTGACCTGGATAACACTCTCTGGGGAGGGGTTGTTGGAGAAGACGGGCTTGAGAATATAAAGCTTGGGCCTGAGAAGGATGGAAAGCCATTCATGGATTTTCAGAAAAGGATTCTTGACATGTTTGAACGGGGAATCATACTTGCAATAAATAGCAAGAACAATTATGATGATGTAAAAGAAGTTTTCAAAAAGCACAAGTATATGATTCTTAAAGAAGATAAGTTTGCATGCATAAAAATAAACTGGCAGGACAAAGTAAGTAATATGAAAGAGATCTCTAAGGAGCTGAACATAGGGCTTGACAGTTTTGTGTTTTTTGATGATGACAAAACAAACAGGGAAATGATAAAAGAGCTTTTGCCAGAAGTTCTTGTTGTTGATATGCCTGATGATCCATCGCTTTATCCAAAAACAATAGAGGACCTGCATGTTTTCAACGCATTTACACTTACAAAAGAAGACATGAAAAAAGGAGAAATGTATGCAGAGCAGAAAAAAAGAGAGGATCTCAAGTTAAAATCAACAGATATTAAATCATTTCTGAAAGAGCTGAAGATAAAAACAAGCATAACTGAAGCAAACAAGTTTAACACTCCAAGAATCTCACAGCTTACCCAAAAAACAAACCAATTTAATCTTACAACAAGAAGATATCAGGAAGAGGATATAAAGAAGTTTTCATCCTCAGAGGATTATATTGTAAAATGCATTGATGTTAAGGATAGATTCGGTGATTATGGAATAACAGGCGCTGTTATTGTAAAAAAATCCAAAGATTTCTGGGAAATAGACACATTTCTGTTAAGTTGTAGAATACTTGGAAAGGAGATTGAGTTTGGATTTATGAAAAATATACTCGATAATGCAAAAAAAGCAGGAGTGGAAGTAAGGGCAGAATTTATACCTTCAAAAAAGAACAAGCCAGCTGAAAATTTCCTTAAAG
>JABMPP010000056.1 GCA_013202955.1 Candidatus Woesearchaeota archaeon
CATATGCTTGATCTAATAATCTGGCTGCTTGATGGGAAAGAGTATGAGATAACTGATTATGAAATATTCAAGACATATGAAACAAAAAGAAAAGGGTTTTCAGATTTCTCAGGAAATCTAAAGTTCTTAATAAACAACACAATCTGTGAGCTTAACGATACTGAAGATAATCCAACAGAGTATATCCAGATAACAACAGAGAACAAAACATTCAACATAGATGAACCTAATCAAAAATTAACTGAAACAGAAGGTGATTCAGTTATGAACATGGATTTTGAGGTTCCATTCCAAAGCCAACTAACATCAGAAGTTGTGAAAGCAATAATATGGAATGGGGACATAATGATTCCTGATTTAAAGCAATCATTCTTATCCCATAAAATTCTTTTTGAGTTTATGGAAAAGGTTGATGTTTCAGGATTAAACATAACATAACTACTTAAGTTTCAAGAATTTAGGCAAAAAATGATTCATTATTGAATACTCTTTCTTTGAGAAAACACGGAACAGGAACAGCAGAACAACATACACAACAACACCAACAACAATTGTTATTATTTTTGTTAGATATATCTGTGGATTTATAGAATATACAATCACTCCCATAAAAGCAGATGCAAAAATTATTCTGAAAATCTTCAGGAAACCATAATTCCATAAAATTTGTTTTCTTGACACAACATAGGACATGAATAGCATTAAGAAATAAGATATTGTGGTTGAGATTGCAGCTCCATCAATACCATATTTTGGGATCAGGAACATGTTCAACAGGATATTCAACACAGCACCAAAAATATAGATAATAGCCATAGTCTTTGTTTTGGAGCGAAGCAACAGGTTATTTTGGAAAAGAGTGGCCAATGATACAAAAAGAGGAGAAAGTATAAGAATCCCAATAGTAGATGCCCCAATAAGATAATTAGGACCTGAGATAAGTGTTATCACCTGTTCTCTCATAACAAATAATCCAACAATAGCAGGAAGAACAAACATTAAGTCATATTTAAACATGGCATTGAACAGTGTATGATGGTTTTTCTTTTGATTCCATGCGTTTGCTGCATGCACATATAGAACATTATGGATAACTGCTGAAAAGCTTATGATTACCCATACAAGTGAATATGAAAGAGCATAAAACCCAACTTTTTCAGCATCCATATAAGAATTCAACATATACCTGTCTGCGAATTCTATTATATAAGAGGCAACAAAAACAGGAATAAGAGGCAAACTGAAAACTAACCCTTTTTTCATTATTGATGTGTCTATCTTTTTTATTTTAAATAAAAAGATTATTATTTCTTTTCTAAGTGAAAAAAATGTGAGCAGAAGAACGGTTATAACAACCCCAACCAGCCATATTGAAACAACAGTCAGCAGACTCATCTGATTTTTTATAAGGTAAAAAGAGATTAAGATTAATACCCAAAAAGAAGTATGGAAAAATGAATAAAAGCTCTGAAGCTCTATTTTTTTTCTTGCCTTTAGGTATGAAACAAAGAACCTGAAAATAACACCAAGGAATATTATTGTCAGGCATAACTGAAATTCTGTTTCATATGATGAGAGTTTTAGAAACTCAAGAAGCCAGCCATATAATGGAGAGAGAAAAAGAACAACAAATAACACAACAAGAAATCCAAGCTCTAATGTCAACAGGGAAAAAAAATGCTTTATCCCTTTAAGATAATTTAATCCTGAAAGTTTTGTTACAATATATTTATGAAAACCCAGGTCAAGAATAACAGTAAAAATAGCAACAGTTGATGCCAATAAGGAATAAATCCCGAATTCCTTCACACTAAGTGTTCTTGTAAGCAGAAAAATTAGAAAAGGGCCTATTAAAAATGTCAGAATCATAAAAAAATATGAAAATCCAAGCTGCTTTGTTATCCTGTGATATTTTGCGCTCATTTTGGTTATCCCCTTGTAATCCTAATATTTATGAAAAT
Organism: Candidatus Woesearchaeota archaeon; assembly: GCA_013202955.1. GTDB lineage: Archaea > Nanobdellota > Nanobdellia > Woesearchaeales > JABMPP01 > JABMPP01. The sequence goes on from JABMPP010000056.1 coordinate 1,962, forward strand.
ATATATAAATATAGTGTTTTTTGTTGATTTAGTATGGAAATTAGGCATAATAAGAGTGGTCCTTTAAAATCTGGGGGATTAATGAAGATAAAGATAACATTAGTTTTTGCTCTTGCTATTGTTGTTTCACTATTAATATATCTTTTAATAGTAAAATTTTATGTTGACCCATTTTTAAAGAATTATTCTGATCTTAATAGGGGGCCGATGATATTTGAGTTTTATAACAAGGATATTAATTACAATAAAGTGTATTACTGGGGGCCATCTGCTATAAAAGAGGGTGTAAACACATTGGTTATAGATGAGCTGGATGATTATTATGAGCATTATAATCTTGGAAACCCTGCATCCAGTCCATTAAGAAGAGTGATTGAGTTAGAAGATGCTATCAGCTCAAAACCAAATGTTGTGGTGTTTGGAGTTGGATACATGAGCTTTACTGAAAGCTGGCTTTTCCCTCATGACCAGTATGCGCTTATCTCTGGATATGTTAATCTGGAAAAAGACCCTAAACTATCTCTTATTTACAATGAAACATTCAAGGAACTTCTAAACAAGAATAAACTTGATCTTTTGATATACAAAAGAAAATTTATCTATGTTGCAACAGATAACAAAATAGACATATTGAGATACAAGCTGACAGGAGCAAAAAAGCCGTTTCATTTTAAAGAGTATAATGAAGATTTCAAGTCAGTTGGAATTCTGTTGCAGACAAATGAAACAGTTGACTCTAAATTTTTAAACATGCTAGAAGAAAAACAAGAGTTTGAGGAATATCATACCCCTTCTGAAGCAAACATAGAAAAAATATCATTTGAGTATATTATACAGAAGTTATTGAAAAACAACATAAAAGTGATTATTCTAAAATTCCCATTAAATCCATTAATGTCAGAAAAAATACCTGAAGAATACAAGAACAATTTTGATGATTTCATATTAAATATATCTAATAAGTATAGTCTTGGAGTGGTGGACTACACAAATAATTATGATAGTTCATACTTTTTTGATGAGCACCATTTGAACCAGGTTGGAAGAAAAGTATTTTCAGAAGAACTGACCAGAGAGGTAACAAATATGCTGGGTGAGAGATAAATGCTGTTTAACACATTTCAATTCGGGATTTTTATGATTATAGTAATCCTAGCCATAGAAATGTTCAGGAGAAAGAACATAAAGTTATCTCTTCTTATGCTTGCAAGTTATGTTTTTTATTATTTTGACAGTGGTTATTTGTTTGTGCTGCTTTTATTCTCGTCTGTGCTTGATTTCTATTGTGGAAAAAAGATATATGAAAGTGATGAGGTAAAAAGAAGAAAGCTTTTCCTCACGTTCAGCATAATTGGAAATCTTGGCATACTTGGATTTTTTAAATACACAAACTTTGCAATAGAATCAATTAATGGACTTTTTGAATTATTTGGGGGGGTTCCCCAATTTAACACGCTGAATATATTTCTACCTGTAGGAATCTCCTTTTTTACATTTCAGACAATGAGTTATACAATTGATATTTATAGAAGAAAGCTAAAACCTGTAAAATCATTTTTAAAATTTGGAATGTTTGTTGCTTTTTTCCCACAACTTGTTGCTGGTCCAATTGTAAGAGCAGCAGTGTTTCTTCCACAGCTGAAAAACAAGGTTGTGATAACCAGCAAGAATCTCAAGATGGGGTTGACTTTTATAAGTTGGGGATTAATTAAAAAAATAGTGTTTGCTGATAATATTGCTCCTTATGTAAATGCAATATTTGCTGATCCTGTTGGATTGAGCTCATTTGTTGTAATTCTGGGTGCAGTAGGTTTTGGGATTCAGGTTTATTGTGATTTTTCAGCTTATAGTGATATTGCTACTGGTTGTGCAAGGATATTTGGGTTTAAGTTCCCAAAGAATTTCAACAAACCTTATTTTTCAAGATCAGTATCTGAGTTTTGGACCAGATGGCACATCTCACTCTCAACATGGTTCAGAGATTATGTTTTTACTCCTATTCTTGGAAAAAGAATATCCCTTCCAAGAATGTATTTCAGCATATTTGTAACATTTCTGCTAAGCGGGCTATGGCACGGGGCAAGCTGGAATTTTGTTATATGGGGTGGATTGCACGGGTTCTTTCTGGTATTCTCATTAATAACAAACAAATTAAGAGCAGGGTTTGTGAATTTTATAGGATTATCAAAATTTCCAAAGCTTCACAGTAGGATAAGACTTATCATAACACAATATCTTATATTCCTGAGCTTATTGGTTTTCAGAGCCGAGAACTTTGAGCACATAGTTTATACAATGAAAAAATTCATATTCCTGGATTTTCTCACAAACATTCCATCAATATTATCTTATATGCTTGAAAACAAGTTCTTTATTCTTTTAATCATAATGTTCTTCTACCTACACACTGCATCATATAAAGTAAAGAATGTTATTGAAAGAATCAACTCACTTGAGCTAAAATATTGGTTCTTTTATGTTGTGTTTGTTATACTGCTATTGTTCCTATTCACACCAAATCTTAACACAGCTTTTATTTATTTCCAGTTTTGATAAAAATGCGCAATATTTATAATAAATAACTAGTTAGCATGAATATGATATCAGGAATAGGAGTGGATATTGAAGAAATAAA
>JABMPP010000057.1 GCA_013202955.1 Candidatus Woesearchaeota archaeon
AAATCAAAATTAGGTGCAAACTCTATATTATCAGTTTCAATGGCTGTGTGCAAAGCAAGCACAATGCATAAAAGTGTTACATTATATAAACGAATATCTGAATTAAGTAAAAGCAAGATAAGAATCCCTGTTCCTTGTTTCAATATTATAAATGGTGGAGTTCATGCAGGAAACAAACTTGAGGTTCAAGAATTTATGATAATGCCTGTTGGAGCAAAAACATTCAAACAAGCAATGCAAATAGGTTCAGAGGTTTATTGGGAATTAAAAAAGATTATCTCTAAAAAATATGGGAAAAATTCAGTTAATGTTGGTGATGAAGGAGGATTTGCTCCTCCATTAAAAAATAGTAGAGAAGCACTTGATTTAATAATGAGTGCTTTGAAAAAAACTGGATATTTGAAAAAAACAAGTATTGGAATGGATTGTGCTGCTTCTGAGTTTTATAAAAAAGGAAAATATAAGATAGATGGAAAATCATTAACAAGAGAAAAGCTTCTGGATTATTATGTTCAATTGGTAAAAAAATATCCAATTATTTCTATAGAAGACCCTTTTGCAGAGGATGATTTCAAAGGATTTTCACTAATAACAAAAAAATTAGGTAAAAAAATCCAGATTGTTGGAGATGATTTGTTGGTTACTAATATTAAAAGAATAGAAAAAGCAGTTAAAGAAAAAGCATGCAACTCTCTTTTATTAAAAGTCAATCAAATCGGAACCCTAACAGAAGCATTGGATGCTGCAAAACTTGCAAAAAAGAATAAATGGAGTGTTATGGTAAGCCACCGTAGTGGAGAAACAGAAGACAGCTTTATAGCAGATCTTGCAGTAGGGATTGGTGCTGGTCAGATTAAATCAGGAGCTCCTTGCAGATCAGAAAGATTAGCAAAATATAATCAACTTCTAAGAATTGAAGAGGAATTAGGGAAAAGAGCAAAATATGCTGGAAAGAATTTCAGAAAAAATGCCTAAAAGAAAAATAATTCTTATCATAAGAGATGGTTGGGGTTACACAAAAAAGAGGAAAGGCAATGCAGTAAGGCTTGCTAATCTAAAAAATACAACTTTTTATGAAAAAAATTATCCCTTCACATTATTAGAAGCTCATGGAAATGCAGTTGGTGTTCCAAAAGGAACACAAGGAGGATCTGAACCAGGTCACCTAACAATAGGTGCTGGCAGGGTTGTTTGGCAGCCATTTGAAGATATAAACAAAAACATAAGAAATGGAAAATTCTACAGTAACAAAGAACTACTTAAAGCAATAAGAAATATTAAAAAGAATAAAAGTGATTTGCATCTTATGGGTCTTTTTTCTGATCAGGGTGTTCATGGCACAACTGAACATTTGTTTGCTTTGTTAAGATTGGCTAAAAAAAATAAAGTAAGGAATGTATTTGTGCATTGTTTTCTCGATGGAAGAGATGTTCCAGAGAGAAGCGCAAAGAAGTTCATAAGAAAATTTAACTCTGTTTCCAAAAAATTAGGAGTTGGAAAAATAGCTTCGATTGTTGGAAGATATTATGCAATGGATAGAGACAGAAATTACAACAGAACAAAAAAAGCTTATGATTTGTTAACAAATGGAAAAGGTGTTAAGGAAACAAATCCATTGAAAGCAATTGATAATGCATACAAAAGAGGAGGTCCTACTGATTATTATGTAAATCCAATTGTAATCGTTAAGGATAAAAAACCTCTTGCTCTGATTAAAAATAATGACTCAGTTATTTTCTGGAATTTTAGATCAGACAGAACAAGACAAATAACTTATGCTTTGACAAACAAAAGATTCACAGAATTTAAAAGGAATAAAAGATTAAAGTTAACATTCATATGCATGAGCCAATATGATAAAAATTTGAGTCTTCCTGTTGCTTTCCTTCCAATAAAAGTCAATAATAATTTGGGACAGATTATTTCAAAAAACAATCTAAGACAGCTTAGAGTTGCAGAAACAGAAAAATATGCTCATGTAACATTTTTCTTTAACAGTCAGGTAGAAAC
>JABMPP010000058.1 GCA_013202955.1 Candidatus Woesearchaeota archaeon
GACTGTTACACAGCAAAGCTTGGCAAAATATTCTGATGCTCAGGTTATTGTTTACATCGGATGTGGAGAAAGAGGAAACGAAATGACAGAAGTTCTAACAGAATTTCCTGAATTAGTTGATCCAAAAACAAACAAACCATTAATGAATAGAACAGTGTTGATTGCAAACACATCTAACATGCCAGTTGCGGCAAGAGAAGCATCTGTTTATACTGGTATCACAATGGCTGAATATTATAGAGACATGGGTTATTCAGTTGCTATGATGGCAGATTCAACCTCAAGATGGGCAGAAGCAATGAGAGAAATCGGCTCAAGATTAGAAGAGATGCCAGGAGAAGAAGGATATCCAGCTTATTTATCAACAAAATTAGCAGAATTTTATGAAAGAGCAGGAAGAGTTATTACATTGGGAACTGAAAAAGAAGGCTCTATTTCAATTATTGGAGCTGTTAGTCCACCAGGTGGTGACTTTTCAGAACCAGTAACACAGAGCACATTAAGAGTTACAAAGACCTTCTGGGCACTTGACTCCAAGTTAGCACAAAGAAGGCATTTCCCTTCTATTAACTGGTTGACATCTTACAGCCTATATCATGATTCACTTGAAGCATGGTATTCAAAAAATGTTGCAAAAGACTGGAAGCAACAGTTGACAAGAGTTACAACATATCTTCAGGAAGAGGAAAAACTAATGGAAATAGTGCAGTTGGTTGGTTCAGATGCACTTCCTGAAAAACAACAGCTTTTATTAGAAGTTGCAAGGTTGTTAAGGGAATATTTTCTACAGCAAAACGCTTTCCATGAAGTTGATACATTTTCTGAGATGGATAAAACATATGATCTTATGAAAATTATACTTCATTTTTCTGACTTGGGTTCAGCAGCTCTTGATAGGAAAGTAAGAGTAAAGAACATACTTGAAACAGAAGCCAAGGATAAGATTAGTGATGTAAAGTTTGAGAAAGATTACAAGAAAGTACTCGCAAATGTTAGAAAACAAATGGACGAGGAGTTCAATAAATTATAAAGGTGACACAAATGAAAGAATATAAAACAATTTCAAGGGTTGCAGGCCCACTTATCTTTGTTAAAAAAACAGACCCAATTGGTTATGCTGATCTTGTTAAGATACAGCTTCCATCAGGTGATATAAAAACAGGACAAGTGTTGGACACAAGCGATGAAATAGTTGTTGTCCAGGTTTTTGAGGGAACTTCAGGAATCAACAGAAACACAAGAGTTAAGTTTTTAGGAGAAAATATCAAATTATCAGTTTCTGAGGATTTACTTGGAAGAATCCTAAATGGTGCAGGCAAAACAATAGATGATGGACCAGAAATAATTCCTGAAAAAAAGATGGATATTACTGGAGCAGCTATTAATCCATATGCAAGAAGTTCTCCAAGTGACTTTATCCAAACAGGAATTTCAACAATAGACGCAACAAACACTTTAGTAAGAGGACAAAAATTACCAATATTCTCAGGTTCTGGATTGCCACATAATGATATTGCTTTGCAAATAGCAAGACAAGCCAAAGTTATTGGTCAAAAGCAACAGTTTGTTGTTATATTTGCAGCAATGGGAATCACAAATGAAGAAGCACAGTATTTTATGAAGGATTTTGAGGAAACAGGAGCTCTTGAAAGATCTGTTGTGTTCCTTAATCTTGCAGATGATCCTGCTGTTGAAAGATTAGTAACACCAAGAATGGCATTAACAGCAGCTGAATATTTTGCTTATGAAAAGGATATGCATGTTTTGGTTATTCTTACAGATATGACAAATTATTGTGAATCTTTAAGAGAGATAGGAGCAGCAAGAGAAGAGATTCCAGGAAGAAGAGGTTATCCTGGTTACATGTATACTGATCTAGCAATGATATATGAAAGAGCAGGTATGATTAAAGGTAAAAAAGGAAGTATTACACAATTTCCAATCCTTACAATGATTGGAGATGATATAACACATCCAATACCTGATTTAACAGGTTATATTACAGAAGGCCAGATTGTGTTGAGTAGAGAGCTACACATGAAGAATATTTATCCACCAATAGATGTGCTGCCTTCATTATCAAGATTAATGAATCTTGGAATTGGTAAAGAAAAAACAAGAGAAGATCACAAACAGGTAAGCGATCAGCTATATGCTAATTATGCAGAAGGTCGTGATTTGAGAGGACTTGTAGCTATAGTTGGAGAAGAGGCATTGTCTGATAAAGATAAGAGATTATTGAACTTTGCTCAGGAGTTTGAGGATATATTTGTAAGACAGGACAAAAAAGAAGATCGTGCCATAAACACAACATTAGGTATTGCATGGAGTATGTTCAAGAAAATGCCTGAAAAAGATCTTACAAGAATGAGTCCAGAATTCAAGAAGAAGTATTACAGAGGAGAAAAAGTAGAGAAGAAAGAAGAAAAAAAGGAAACAAAGAAAGCAACAAAGAAGAAAGTAAAGAAGTAATATGTCATTAAAAGTAAAACCAACAAGATCTGAACTGATTAAGCTAAAAAGAAGAATAAAATTAGCTAATTCAGGATATAATCTTCTTAAGAAAAAAAGAGATGGATTAATATTAGATTTCTTTGAGGTTTTGAAAAAGGCAAAAACAATAAGAACAGAATTAACAGAAGCATTTCTTGGAGCTCAAAACAAAATAAACATTGCAAGAGTTTTGGAAACAGACCTAAAGATTAAGTCAATAGCAATGGCCTTAAAGAACAGGCCTGAGATTCAATTAGAAACAAAAAACATAATGGGAGTTAAAGTTCCTAAAATAGAGGCAACAGAGATTCAGAAGAAATTTACAAATAGGGGGCCTGGTTATTTTAACTCAGCAGCAATAAGCGAAACAGCATCTGCTTATGAAAAAGTTGTTGAGATGATTATGGTTGCAGCAGAAGTAGAGGTTTCTTTGAGAAAATTATTGCAGGAGATAGAAAAAACAAAAAGAAGAGTGAATGCGTTGGAATATGTTGTTATTCCAGATATGGAAAAAACACAAGGATTCATAACACTTCGTTTAGAAGAAATGGAAAGAGAGAATGTGTTTAGGTTAAAACATATCAAAAAATTATCATGTTAGCAAAACTAAAAAAAATATGGAGAAGATGGAATAAATCCCAAAAGCTCTATATTATTATTTTTGTTCTAATAAATATTGTTACTTTAATATTTGTGTTTGGGTTTTTTATTTATTTGATGAGATTTCTTAGAACAGTTTAATTTTTTCTAACTTTGAATTTCTTTCAGAAATTCAAAAGCTTTATATATTTGTGTTAAAGACTTTTTTCTAAATAGTTTTAATATTTTGAGGGTGATAAAATGGATTATTTAATTATATCATTAATAGTGGCAATATTTGCTTTGGTGTTTGCCGGATATAAGGCATATGGAATAAAAAAAGTTAGTCAGGGCACACCAAAAATGAAGGAGCTTTCTGATGCTATTCATGAAGGTGCAATGGCATTTCTCAACAAAGAATATAAGATATTAATTGTTTTTGTGATTATTGTTAGTGCTATATTATATAAATTTATAGGCCAGAATATTGCAATAACTTTTGTGGTTGGTGCGTTTTTCTCTGCTTTAGCAGGAAATATTGGTATGAGAGTTGCAACAGCATCAAATGCAAGAACAGCGAATGCAGTTGAAAAAAGCCTTAAAAAAGGATTAAATGTAGCATTCTCAAGCGGTATTGTTATGGGGATGTCAGTTGTTGGTTTAGGTTTATTGGGTGTTACAGTTCTTTATATGATATTTAATGACCCAAACATAATTTATGGTTTTGGGTTTGGGGCTTCCTCAATTGCATTGTTTGCAAGAGTGGGTGGTGGAATATTCACAAAAGCAGCAGATGTTGGTGCTGATTTAGTTGGAAAAGTAGAAGCAGGAATTCCAGAAGATGATCCAAGAAACCCAGCAACAATCGCAGATAATGTTGGTGATAATGTTGGAGATGTTGCAGGAATGGGTGCTGATTTATTTGAGAGTTATGTTGATTCTATAATTGTTACAATGGTTTTAGGTATGGCGTTTGTGGCATTGAAAAACGCAGTTATTCTTCCATTAGCTATTGCAACAATAGGGATTGTTTCAGCAATAATTGGAACTTTCTTTGTTAGAATGACTAAAAAAACAAAACCACATTCAGCATTAAATAAAGGAATATTCATAAGTTCTTTTGTGATGGCAGTTCTTTCTTACTTTACTATTTGGTATATGTCTGGTGATATAGGGGTTTATTATGCAACTCTTGCTGGGTTGGTTTCCGGAATAGTAATAGGATTAGTAACAGAATATTACACATCTGATAAAAATAAACCAACAAGATCAATTGCAGAAGCATCAAAAACAGGCTCTGCAACAAATATAATAATGGGGTTGTCTGTTGGAATGTATAGCACAATAATTCCTGTTCTTGCAGTGTGTGCTGCAACACTGGTTGCTTATCATTTTGCTGGATTATATGGAATAGCAATAGCAGCAGTTGGAATGTTAAGCACATTAGGAATAACATTAGCAACAGACACATATGGTCCTGTTGCAGATAATGCTGCAGGTATTGCAGAGATGGCAAAGATGGGCCCTGTGGTAAGGAAAAGAGCAGAACAACTTGATGCTGTTGGAAACACAACAGCAGCAATAGGAAAAGGTTTTGCTATTGGTTCAGCTGCATTAACAGCACTTGCACTTTTTGCAGGATACACACAAGCTGTCAAACTTGAAGTAATAAACATGATGAATCCAATTGTTGTTGTTGGATTATTTCTAGGTGGATTGTTGCCTTTTGTGTTCTCATCATTAACAATGAAGGCTGTTGGAAGAACAGCAGAGAAAATGGTTCAGGAAGTGAGAAGACAGTTCAAGCAGATAAAAGGAATAATGGAAGGAAAAGCAAAGCCAGATTATTCAAAATGTGTTGATATAAGCACACATGCTGCATTAAAAGAAATGATATTACCAAGTGTGTTGGCTATTATTTCACCATTGGTTGTTGGATTTTTACTTGGACCAGAAGCATTGGGTGGATTACTAGCAGGATCAATAGTTACAGGATTCCTGCTTGCAGTAATGATGGCAAACTCAGGAGGGGCGTGGGATAATGCTAAGAAGTATATTGAGGCAGGTAATCTGGGTGGAAAAGGCTCAGATGTGCATAAAGCAGCAGTTGTTGGAGACACTGTTGGAGATCCTTTTAAGGACACAAGCGGACCATCATTGAACATACTCATAAAACTGATGAGTATAGTGTCCTTGGTGTTTGCGCCTTTGATATTGCTTTTTGGTGGCTTAATTTAACCATTCTATAATGGAAAGAAACCTTTTTATTCTTTTATTTTTATTCTTTCTTTATGAAACAAACAATAGAGTCAATGAGTAATGAAAACAGAAAGATTCCTCCATCAAAAGAATTTCGTTCTAAAGCACATATAAACAGTTTAGAACAATACCAAGAACTATACAAAAAATCCATAGAAAATCCAGAAGAATTCTGGGCAGAGCAAGCTGAAAACCTGGTTTGGTTTAAAAAATGGGATAATGTTTTTAGATACACTGAAAAGCCTTTTGTGAAATGGTTTGAGGGTGGAAAATTAAATGTTTCATATAATTGTTTAGACAGACATCTAAACACATGGAGAAAAAACAAAGCAGCAATAATATGGGAGGCAGAAGACGGTGAATACAGAACATTTACTTATGGAGAACTTTTTACAGAAGTCTGCAAATTCTCAAATGTGCTTAAAAGCAAGGGAATAAAGAAAGGAGATAGAGTTTGCATATATCTTCCTATGATTCCAGAGTTAGCAATCTCAATGTTAGCATGCGCAAGAATAGGTGCTATTCATTCAATTGTTTTTGGTGGTTTTAGTGCAGAGTCATTAAAAGGAAGAATAAATGATTCAGAAGCAAAAATGCTTATCACAGCAGATGGCTCTTTTAGAAAAGGAAAAAAACTGCCTATGAAAGAAAAGGCAGATTCTATATTGGGTGATTGCAAAAGTATTGATTCAGTTATTGTTGTAAAAAGAACAAAATTAAAAGTTGGGATGAATAAAAAAAGAGATTTCTGGTGGCACAAAGAACTTAAAAACTCATCTTCAAAATGCAGTGCAGAACATATGGGTTCTGAAGATTCCTTGTTTATATTATATACAAGCGGAACAACAGGAAAACCAAAAGGAGTTTTACATACACAGGCAGGATATCTTCTTTATACCTACTTAACTTTCAAATGGATATTTGATGTAAGAGAAGAAGACACATATTTTTGCACAGCTGATATTGGGTGGATAACAGGACATAGTTATATTGTGTATGGTCCTCTAGCAAACGGAGCAACAACAATAATGTTTGAGGGAATGCCTCTTTACCCAAAGCCAGACAGAATGTGGGAGATTGTTGATAAATACAAAGTAAGTATTTTTTATACTGCACCAACAGCAATAAGAGCACTTGCTAAAGAAGGAGATGGCTGGCCAAAAAAGCATGACTTAACCAGTTTAAGATTATTAGGAAGTGTTGGTGAGCCAATTAATCCAGAAGCATGGATGTGGTATTATAATGTTATTGGAAAGAAAAAATGTCCAATAGTTGATACATGGTGGCAGACAGAAACAGGAGGAATTCTAATAGCCCCTTTGCCAGGAGCTTTTGAGCTAAAACCAGGATCTGCAAGCAAACCTTTTTTTGGAGTGGATGCAGATGTTTTTAATGAAGAAGGAAAAGAAGTTGGAGTGAATGAAGGAGGATATCTTGTGATAAAAAAACCATGGCCTTCAATGGAAAGAACAATCTGGGGAGATCCTGAAAGATATAAAGAAACATATTTCTCAAGATTTCCAGATGTTTATTTTACAGGAGATGGTGCAAAAAAAGATGAGGATGGAGATTTTTGGTTAATGGGAAGAGTGGATGATGTTATAAATATATCCGGCCATAGAATAGGAACAGCAGAAGTAGAAAGTGCTCTTGTTTCTCATAAAGGTGTTGCTGAGTCTGCTGTTGTGCCGATTCCTCATGATATAAAAGGCCAGTCATTATATGCTTTTGTTATATTGAAAAAAGGATATAACTCATCAGATGAGCTGAAAAAAGAGCTTATTCAATGGATATCAAAGGAAATAGGACCAATAGCCAAACCAGAAAAATTACAATTCACAGATGCTTTACCAAAAACAAGAAGCGGAAAGATAATGAGAAGAATCCTAAAAGCAATAGCTGAAGGAAAAGATGATGTTGGTGACACAACAACATTAGCAGATTCATCTGTTGTTGAAACCTTAATTAAAGAAAGAGAATAATTAACCACTTTTCAATATTCAAAATATTTCATTCTGTTTTTATAACACAATTTTTATTACTTCTGGCAAAGAGTAATATTTATATAGTAGTTATGTTTTTGTTGGTATTGTAAAAACTTAGATAATAACCCTTTTCGTTGGGGTTTCACTCCAAAGTAAAAACTTTGTGTCATTCATTAAAAATGAACACTAACCAGGGGTAAAAAAACGTAACATTTTAATAGTAATGATGCATTTTTACCTCTTAGTTGGGTGAACAACTCAGCAAAAAGGGGGTGTCGTATATGATAGTTAAAGAAGAATTTTTAAGTAAATTAAGGAGATATTTTTCTCTAAATCTTTATGAAGTAAAAATCTGGACAGCATTACTTTCCAGAGGTGTTTCTACAGCAGGAGAACTTTCTGATATAGCTAATGTTCCTAGGAGCAGAAGTTATGATGTTCTCGAAAGTTTAGAGAAGAAAGGTTTTGTTGTTATGAAGCTGGGAAAACCGATACAATATTCAGCAGTACCACCAAAAGAAGTACTTGA
>JABMPP010000003.1 GCA_013202955.1 Candidatus Woesearchaeota archaeon
AAAGGAAAGATAAAGACAATTGGATTAAAAGTAGGGATTCCAATAAAAGTCATGTTAGGACCAAAAGAAAAAGATGCAGAATCAGCTTTTGGAAGAGTAGGAATACCTTGCCAAGCAGAGTATAAATATGATGGATTTAGAATTCAGATTCATAAAGATGAGGATAAGATTTTATTATTTACAAGGAATTTAGAGAATGTAACAAACCAATTCCCAGAGATTGTTGAGTATGTTAAAAAATATGTAAAAGGCAAAAGCTTTATTCTTGATTCAGAGGCTGTTGGATTTTCCTCTAAAAGCGGAGAGTATCTTCCTTTTCAGAGCATTTCCCAAAGAATAAGAAGAAAATATGATATTGAGAAGATGTCTAAGGATTTCCCTGTTGAGCTGAACCTGTTTGATATTGTTTATCTTGACGGAAAAGACCTTCTTAAAACAGAGTTTATTCAGAGAAGAAGACTTCTTGAAAAGGTGGTTCCTGAGAAAAAGTGGAGTGTTGTTGTTGCTGAACAGATTATAACAGATAAACATGATGAAGCCCAAAAATTCTATGAAAAAGCACTTGATAAAGCAATGGAGGGTGTTATGTTCAAAAAACTTGATGCACCATACAAACCAGGAGGCAGAGTAGGTCATATGGTTAAGATGAAACCAGTTATGGAGAGTTTAGACCTAATAATCGTGGGAGCTGAATGGGGGGAGGGCAAAAGAGCTAGCTGGCTAACAAGCTTTACTCTAGCTTGTATTGATTCTAATGGTGGTTATTTAGAGATTGGTAAAGTTGGAACAGGGATAAAGGAGTTAGAAGAAGAAGGAGTTACATTTGCTGAATTAACTAAAATGTTAAAACCATTTATCGTCACTGAGAAAGGAAAAGAGGTTAAGATTAAGCCCAAAATAGTGATCGAAGTTAATTATGAGGAAATACAGAGTTCAACCACATATAATTCAGGATTTGCATTGAGGTTTCCTCGCTTCATAAGATTAAGAGACAGATTGCCAGAAGACATAAGCACTCTTGATTTTGTTAAGGAATTATCCAAATCACAAAAGAAATAATTCTTGATTTATCGTCGACAAATACTTCTTAATGGATGTTATTGTTTCAAAAATGAAACAATGTTTCAAAAATGGAAAGATATAAATAGAAGTTTAATTATCTGACTTAGCATGGAAACAATTGAGATTTTAGATCAATTATTTGATAAGAAAATATTAAAAGTTTTAAAGCTGTTTATTGTTGACAAGGAAAAAGAATTTTATCTTAGGGAGATAGCCAAGGAAACAAGAGTTAGTGTTGCAACATGCTTTAGAATTGTGAATAAGCTTGTTGAGCTTGAGGTAATAAAACAAATTAAAATTAAGAAATTCAAATTGTATAAATTCAATGATAATGATATAACAAAGTTTTTAGAAACATTCCTTAAAGAAGAAAAGCAGATACTTAACATATTTGTTAAAAGAGTTGTTCAGATTTCAGGAGTTGAATCTGTTATGTTACATGGAAAGGAGTCAAGAGACAAGGCAAATGTTCTGATTATAGGAGAAAACATTGATTCTAATGAATTAAAGAGAATATCTGCAGAAATCAAGGAGAAGTATAAGTTTAATGTGGCAGCTCTTGCATTAACAAGAGAGCAGTATCAGCAGATGACAGCAATGGGATTATATTCAGGAGAAAAAAGAATATTGTTTCGAAGATAGATATAGAAACCTATTTAAATAAATATATAATAACAACAATATGATTGGAATAATGGGGGCTGTGAATGAGGAGCTTGAGTTATATATTCATAATCTTTCTAATTCTAAGAAATCAACATATTCAGGATTTGATTTTTACTCTGGAACCTTAGGAGGAAAAGATGTTGTTGTAGTAAAATCAGGTGTTGGAAAAGTAAATTCAGGAATATGCTCTCAAATATTGATTGACAGGTTTAATGCATCAACTGTGATATTTACAGGTGTCGCTGGTGCTCTTAATCCAGAGCTTGAGATTGAGGATCTGGTTATTTCTAAAGACTGTGTTCAGCATGACATGGATGCAACAGGACTTGGATTTGAAAAAGGACAGATTCCTTTCACAGAGCTTAGGTTTTTCAAAGCATCTGAGAGGTTAAGAAAACTTGCTCTTTCTGCAGCTAAAAAAACAAACCTAAGAGCTATTGATGGAAGAGTTCTGACAGGAGACCAGTTTTTAACAGACAAAACAAAAGCTTCTGATATAAAAGATGAGTTTAATGGTGACTGTGTTGATATGGAGGGCGCAGCTATGGCTCAGGTATGCACATTAAATGATGTTCCATTTCTGGTTATAAAATCAATATCTGACAAAGCAGATCATTCAGCAGAAATAAACTTCAACAAATTTTGCAAAACTGCTGCAAAGAATTCATTTATGATTGTGAATGAAATAATAAAAGAGTTAGAGATGTGAATATGGATCTAAAAGAAACAATCAGAACAATTCCGGATTGGCCTAAAAAAGGAATCATGTTTAGAGATATAACAACTCTTCTTCAGAATGGAGGAGCTTTCAAACAATGTTGTGATGAGCTTTATGAAAGATATAAAGATAAGAAGATTGATGCTATTGTAGGCATTGAAAGCAGAGGGTTTATTTTTGGGAGTGTGCTGGCACATAAATTAGGGATTAGCTTTGTTCCAATCAGAAAGCCTGGAAAACTGCCATCAGAAACAATAAAGCAGGAATATGAGCTTGAGTATGGAAAGGATGTTATTGAGATTCACAAGGATGCTATTAAAGCAGGAGACAAGGTTCTTATTGTTGATGACCTGATTGCTACAGGAGGATCAATGGCTGCAGCTGTTAGTCTTGTAAAAAAGCTTGAGGGAGATATTGTTGAATGTTGTTTTGTGATTGAGCTTCCAGATCTTAATGGAAGAGAAAAACTAAAAGGACAGAATATTTTTTCTATGATGAAATTCGAAGGAGATTAATATTTATTAATCAAACCTCTTTACAAAGGTAAAACATAAATACCATTACATATTAAAAAATCTGATGGTAAAGCTAAAAGAGATGATTAGAAAGATAAGTCCTGTTCTTATTTCACCTACTTCTACCTCTCTTACTATTAGTTTATCCAAAAGATTCTTTCTTTTCACATTCATGAACAAGGCAATCAGAACAATAGAAGATGATCCATATCTTAATTTCATTAGCCTGCTAAAAAACTATAAGATTCTTGGGAGAATACTTTATGGAACATTAGATGAATTCTACAGAGACAGGAACAGTTTGTATTTCAAGAATTTTTTTATGGATAACAAACTCTATCAATTGGTAAAGTCAGATCTAATAAGACTTAAGGATTATAAGGATATAAAGATGACCATAACAAAAAGAGGAGTTATTATTTATGATAATTACAAGAAGAACAGTTTCAATGTTTTGCTGATGACAGCACATAGCGGCACATGGCTTCCTAAAAAAATTAAGGAGAAGATGAATCTAAAAGATGAGTTCAGATATATTGAGGAGGATGTTGAAACAGATAAGATCTACAGCAGACTGGTGTTGGAAAAAGCGGGTATATGGATAGACAATAAAATGTCAAGATTTGCATGTGACTTCAATAGAGGAGTTGATACATCAATCTACACAAACAAGTCAGAAACATTTTTTAATGTAAGAAGGCTCTGGAAGAAAAAGCTCTCCAAAGCAGAGATAAAGGATCTGCATAAAAGCTATGCTGACTTTTATTTTACATTAGCACAATTGATTGATAGTTATAGGTTTAATATAATATTTGATGGCCATTCAATGAAGAACCTAAAGGGAAGGCCAGGGATAAGCTTTGGTGTTAAATATGTTCCTCATTTCTATCTTCCAATTGTCAAAAGTATGCAGAAAAAACTAAACGGGCTTGGTTATAATCCTGTAAGAATAAATTATCCATACAGTGGTGGATATATATTGAGATGGCTGAACAGCAGATTCCCAGATGTTTTTATATTTTCAATGGAGATAAATAAATCACTTTACATGACAAAGAATATGAAAAAAATAAAGCCTAGAAAAATGGAGAAGCTATCAAAAGATCTGGAACAAGTGTTTGATATAGAGGTGGATGATTTTGAGTCTTATTAATCCTGAACACGATAATCAAAAATATAAGAAACCACTTAAGAAAGCCAAGATTGGTTTTGAGATTGAACTACATTTGATAGATGAAGGGGGAAGAATACAGAACAAGGCTCCTGATCTTATAAATGAAGTTAAAAAAAGAGATAAAGATGTTCTTATTGTTAAGGAATGTGGCAAGAACATGATAGAGGTCTGCTCTTATCCTGATGTTGCAACTTATAACCCTGCACTACATCTGGTTGATTCTCTTGAGAAGGTATATGATGTGGCAAGAGGAATGGGACTTTACCTGTATCCTTTTGCTGTTTACCCTTTGGAATTTAAAGAGGAGTTGAGTAGCAATTCCTACAGGCTTCAGGAAAAAATATTTGGAAAGGATAAATTTAAGATTGCAACCAATTGTACAGGATTTCATTGTCATTATACTCTTCCTAAAAGTGTTTTTGATTTTAAGATCAAGAACCTTAGAGTTCTAAAAGGAACAAAGCTTGGCAGAAGCATGATAGGTTCTTATAATCTTGGGGTTGCTATTGATCCAGCACTTTCATTATTTGCACAGTCTTCACCATTCTATAAAGGATCTCATCTTGCAAAGGATTCAAGAGTTGTTGTTTATAGAGGTGGTGCAAAGCTTAGATACTCTGGTGGTCTTTACTCTAAAAAACAGCAATTTGGTGGTCTGCCACCTTACAAACAAACATTGACTGATCTTGTTGACAGCCAAAAAAGAAAATGGGAACGTTGGAAGAGATTAGTAAAAAAAACAAATCCAAGAATTGACATAAATAAACTCTAT
>JABMPP010000059.1 GCA_013202955.1 Candidatus Woesearchaeota archaeon
AACATCCTTGTGGACAGTCATAATAATAATTTGCAAAAGTCGCAACCCCTCCAGCAGAAGTGCAGTATCTCTCAGTTAGCATTCCATTAGATGAGCAGATATCATCAACTGTTTCTGATGCTGTTCCGTTTGAAACTGATATAGTTATTGTTCCTGCAACATCAAGATCGGTTCCTCCATCAGAGTCTGAACATGAATACACTCCTGACTCTGTTTCATTTGCTGTACAAGCGACAGTTAAACAACCAGCTGGACACTCATAAGCAGTGTCTGAACATAAAATATCATTGGTTATAAGATTGTTTAGTGAATAACAAGATGAATGTAATTCTACACAATAACTAGCTCCATCAACACATGAATTTATCACTCTTGGCTCTATACTTTCATCACAATATGATTCTGGTGTTCCTGGATTAGCGCATTCATAACTAAAATAGTTCTTGAGAATATCATTACCAGAACAGAAATAGGGAGAGTTTTGATGGCTTGTTTCTGGACAGTCAGAATTACTAGAACATGATATATTCTCTTCAGGTTCTGTTTCATTTATACAAGCACCATTTGAACATCCTTGTGGACAGTCATAATAATAATTTGCAAAAGTCGCAACCCCTCCAGCAGAAGTGCAGTATCTCTCAGTTAGCATTCCATTAGATGAGCAGATATCATCAACTGTTTCTGAGGCTGTTCCGTTTGAAACTGATATAGTTACTGTTCCTGCAACATCAAGATCGGTTCCTCCATCAGAGTCTGAACATGAATACACTCCTGGCTCAGGCTCTGGCTCTGCCTCAGCACATTCAACATATTGATGATAATGGTCTCGGAAATATGACCAGACTCTTCTTCTTGATCCATCTCCATTCACTTTCCAGTCTTTATCATCAAAACCTGCTTCATACCATCTTGACCAATATCCATTAAACCATCTGATTCTATAATGTTTTATTTCAGAGTGTTGAGAAGTATCTAAACCTAAATTCTCCCAGTGTCTTTCTGCATCAAAAATTGCGCTTCTTGCTATAGTTGTGCATCCTTCATCAAGTTCAGGAAGAGGTAGGCTTGGAAATGTTTCAAACATAAAATTAGCAGATGTATCATTCATAAGCAATGAGTTTATTTTATATGAGGCATCTGGGATATATATTTCCCCTATATTAATAGAAGTGGTTTCAGTGTATTGCTCTCCTGTGTTTGCCTTGTAGTTATAAATAACATATGCTGTATCACCATTTATCTGGGTAAGAGTTATTTTCCTTTCATGGCCGCTTATCAGGAATATTGCTGTATCTCCAACTCTTAATGAGAAGGATTCAGCTTTATCAACATAAATTGTTTGTGGTAATATTGTTTCGTTTCCTGTTACTAAGCCAGTCAACCAATCCCATAAGCCTGCAGATGCAAAAGAACTGCCAAGGATTAACATTATAATTAGAAGAAAAATTTTACTTTTCATTTTTACCCAGCGCACCTCATTTAATATACCTTTGTATATACTAATATATTAGTTCTAATTTTACTACTATATAAAAATTTCTATTCTTGAGTGAGTATATTAAAGTATTATAGGATAACAGAAAATTTAGTTATGTGCTAAAAATCAAAAACAGTTCTATAAAATATTTATTTTTAAAAGCGATAAATATTTAAATAAGTAAATCCAGATTCATATTCGGTGGAGATTAATGAAAATGAATAGATATTTCTTAATTGGAATGATTTTTCTATTTATTATTAGTGTTGTTCATGCAGAGGACTTTGATATAAACCTCAAATTAATGGATACTGAGATAATAGAAGGAACAAATGATGCTGCTTCATTTAATCTTACAATAACAAATACTAATGTTAATAACATATTAAATTTCAGAGTTTATACTCTTCAATCAATTGAATGGGATGTTGTTGTGGAAGATTCTACTGGAAATACTGTGAGAGTTTATCCTGATTCTACAAGAAGTTTTTTGGTAAAGATAAGATCAATAGGAGGGGGATTAGGAACATACACTGTGCCGCTTAATGTGAGGCCACAATCTGGAGATGGTAAGTTTGAAACTCTCGTTCCAATAAATATTGTTTCTGCAGATGGATTGTACAGAGAATATATACCAGATATAAGAATATGGGTTGATATGGAAAACAAGAAGATAAATCCAAAGAACAGAGAAAATATCAAGATTACACTTAAAAATGAGAACCCAAGAAACATAGAAGATCTTAATATAGAGTTAACTAGCAGGCTGATAAACAAGAGAAAAACAATATCACTTGGACCATTTCAGGAAAAAGCTATTGAGTTTACAGTAAGCTTTGATCCTCTTGAACCACCAAAAAAAGATATTCTTTCTGTAAGAGTGTGGACAACGTTTGAGAATCAGAGTTATCCAAAAAAACAGCCTGATGCAATAGAATATGAAATAATAGCTTATTCAAATGTAGAGGAAGATGCAACAGTAAAAGAAAAATTCCTTAAAACTGAGAAGAGGATAACTGTTTCAAATAATGGAAATGTAAACAAGGAGTATGCTGTAAAAATAGAAACCACGCCACTTAAACAACTTTTTACATATTCATCTCCAAGAGCCGAGATATTAAAGGAAGGTGGAGAGCGTTATCTTGTATGGAACTTAAAACTAAATGCTGAAACTAAAGATGGTGTAGACACAGAAACAATTGTACTTGTGCATAATTATAGAATTCTGTTTTTTATTATTATACTAATAATTATTGGAGTTATTGGTTATTATTTATTAAGAGATCAAATTGTTATAAAGAAAAGTGCGATTCAAACAACAACAGAAGAGGAAGGAATTCTTGGTCTAAAAGTTATAATACATATAAAGAACAGAGGAAAGACAACAATAGAAGATGTAAGAGTTATTGACAAAATACCAAACATTGCAAAGCTTGAGAAAGAATTTCAAGTAGGAACACTTAAGCCTTCAAAAATTCTGAGAGGTAAAACATACATATCTTTGAAATGGGATATACATGCTCTTGAGTCATTAGAAGAGAGAATAATAACATATAAGATAAAGTCAAGCTTAAGGATTATTGGTGGAATAAAACTTCATCCTGCTATCATAAAATACAAAAACGAGAAAGCAAAAGAAGTAATAGTTCATTCTAATATGTTTAATTTACAACAGTAAACAAAACATAACTTACAAAACTAAAGTTTTGAAGTTTCTAATTTCTACAAAATTAGTAACATACAAAAATCAAAGATTTTCTATGTTGTGAATTTCTTAAAAATCCACAACTTTTATAAACAAATTTACAATTTCTATTTCTTAGCCCCGCATAGCTCAATTGGCTAGAGCGTTCGGCTGTAGATTCTCATCGACTTACCCGTTGTGGTTAGAATGAAAATGAGACAGCCGTCACCGAAAGGTTCCTGGTTCAAATCCGGGTGCGGGGATATTTTCTTATATATATTATATAAAAAAATAAAAAATACTAAAACTTACGAAATTGTTTTGCAATTTCTAAGTTTGGAATTCTCAAAGAGAATTCCATAAAGTTTATAAAGAATCTATCAATCCATATGTAAATTTTAGTATAAATTTCAGAACAACGTAAGGTTTATATATGAGAAAAAATTAGAGGAAATATGCCCCAAATGACTTTCTATGCAGATATAAAGGCCAAATAAGTGTCCAATCAAGCATAGAAAGTGTTATACCATTTTATTCATAAAATGCCCTGGTAGTGTAGACCGGTCTAGCATGAAGCCCTGTCGAGAAGGTTAAAAAAACAAAAACAACGGTTTTTGGCTTTAATTTTCGCAAAAAGGCTTCGACCCGGGTTCAAAGGTGCATCTTCCTCAAGAAGGATATGCTTGAAAATCCCGGCCAGGGCGTTTGGGCCGGTAGCTCAGCCTGGAACGGGAACGTGGGCAATAGAGCACCTGACTTTTAATCAGGTGGTCGCGAGTTCGAATC
>JABMPP010000060.1 GCA_013202955.1 Candidatus Woesearchaeota archaeon
GCTCTGATGTTGCAATAAGATAAAGGTCTTCATCTTTTATTTTGTAAATCACATCCTCAAAATCATCCAGGTCAGTAACTCCCTCATATGGTTTTCTTCTTATCATAAGTGGAGGTTCAATCAAAATGTAATCTTTTTTATCCAATATATCAAGAGCAAACTTCATTAATGCATAATCAAGCATCACAAGATCTCTTTTCAGGAAATAGAATCTTGCACCAGAAATCTTTGCTGCTCTCTCAGTATCTGCAATATCCAATGATTCAAGAAGATCAACATGACTTTTTGGGGTAAAGCTGAACTTTGGTTTTGAGCCGAATTTCCTTAATAGTTTATTTCCTTCTTCTCCATCACCAACAGGCACGCTTTTATGAAGAATGTTTGGTAATCTTTTCAGAATATTATCTAAATCTTGTTTTAATTTTTCCTGTTTTTCTTCAATCTTTTTTATCTTGTCAGGAATCTCTTTTATCTCCTTTATTGTGGCAGAAATACTCTTCCCCTGCTTTTTCAATAGGTTAATTTCGTTTGTTACCTCATTTCTTCTGTGTCTTAACTTCTCTGACTTTTGCAGAAGCTTTCTATACTCTTCATCTATTTTCAGAGCATCATCTACCCATTTGATTCTTTCATTAAATCCTCTTTTTTTCAAGTCATTCTTTATTATCTTTGGATTCTCCCTAACAAATTTTATTTCGAGCATTTTAGTTAATAACCTCCTGTATTTATATAAAAGTTACGCTTTGCTTTTTCTTTTGATTGATAAGATCTTTTTTAAGATCTCTTATCTTATTTTTTACCTGGTCAATATTTGATTCATTTTTTGTTATTCTTATCATATCAATATCATTTGAAATAAGAGCAAGCTGCATATCAAACTTTGATGTGTCTCTTCCTCTTTCTATTTCCTCAATTATCAACTCCTTGATTTTTTTGAGATTCTGTTTCAGCTCATTGATCTTTTGCGTTAATAGATCAACCACTTCTTGTTTTTTAATTTCTTGATCTGGTGTTTCCTCTTTCTTTCCAAACACTTCTCCTTCAAGCTCTCTCATCATATCATCAATAACCTCTTCTATCTTTACCTCTTTTGATTCTAAAATATCTTTTTTCTCTTTTTTTACTGTTTTACTCTCTTCTTGCTGAGGTGTTACTCCTTTCTCAACAAGCTCAATAGCCTTGTTTACTGTTCTTTTATCCCAACCATATTCAATAAGTATGTTCTCAATATCCTGGCTCTCCATTTTTTTGATATTCATTCTTACATAATCAACAAGCATATCAGGAATCTTTACTTTAGACTCTTTTTTATCTATTCTTACTTCTTCTCCTCCATTTATCACAACAAGCTCTTTTGAGATCATCACACCTTGTTTTCTGTCAAGCACCCCAAGATCCATTGGGGCAATAAGTATTGAGTTTGTTGTTGATATTTTATCTTTTAGATATTGTAATAAAAGCAACACCTGTTCAAATGATGAGTTTACAATCAGATAATATAATCCATCCAATATAATTACAGATCTATCATTTATATCCACAAATTCTTCGATCATGTTGTAAATTTCTTCAATGTCTGTTGGGCCAACAGCATCCTCAGCTTTCATTGTTGTGAGCCATTTTATTTCAGCTTCATCAATATAATGTCTGTTAAGAAGATGTTGTGGGCTTTCCCTTGAAATACACAATCCTTTGTAACCCTTATCCATTAAATTTGAGAATATGCTGAAGCTTGTTGTTGTGTCTTCTTCTTCTATAAGATAACAATAACTTTCCTCTGTTTCTTGTTTATTATCTCTTTGTATCTCTTCTTTTTTGAATGGGCCAAAAGAATATTGATATTGATAAACTTGGGTGCCATAAACAGTGAACACTCCTGAAAAAATGAATATCATCATTATCCACCAAAGCCATGCCTTACTTTTTGGTGATGGGGTTTCAATACCCTGCACAAACACTTCTTTTCTGATAACAACAGTTCCTGATTGATCTTTTGTTTTTATGTATATTTTCCCAATCAATAAATAATTCCCTGTTGGAATAGTTTTTAGGGAAGGCATGAAAATCTCTTTGGATATTGAGGTTGATGTTGAGAAAAGCTCTCCAGACTTTAACACAGCATCATTTGTATTAATATCTTCTAAATATAATTCAAGTTCAATATCTGCGTGCCTTTTGTCTTTATTATCTATTTGCACTAACACTTTTAGATCTTCAGTATAATCAATCATATTTTTTGAGATAATATCAAATATAAAGATATCTTTAAGCTCTCCCTTTATATTCACTTTTATTGGTATAACAGTTGTTTCCTGTTTTCCGGTTATCACAATATCTCCCCTATAAATCCCTGTTGTCTGGTTTTTAGGAACCTTTATTGGTATGTGCATTTTTACGCTTTCATATGGTCCAATATTGAGCATTCTTTCCATGGTTGCGAATTCAGTTACTTCTCCTGCCAGCCCTGTTTCAAAATCACTGTATTTGTTTAACTTGTTCTCAACAGTAATTGTGTAAACAATATTATCTCCGGCATACATCTCTATCTCAACCTCATCCAGATATTCAATCTCTGCCTTGCTGGTTGCCAGAGGCAGAACTAACAAAACCATTACAATCATCCAGAATGTTTGTTTTTTCATTTTAGCTCAATGTTGTAAAATTATAAAGCCCTAAAGTTTTGCACAGAGTGCTGTCACAGCTCGTTACATTGTAATAATATAATTTATTATTAGTTAAATTATTCAAAGACAAACTATGTGAATTAACATTTGAAGAAGAGCTATTAAATCTTGTCAGGTTCCACCACATTGCTTCTTCATATAAAACAATAGCAGGATTACCATTCCTTGAGAAAATAACTGACCATTCATCTGTATTATTGAAACAATATCCTTTCACCAAGTTTGGTGTCATTGTGTTATATAATCTTAGTTGCAATATTGAAGGGTGTGCTTCCCAACACTCCCCAGGGATACTATAATTAGCAAGTGTTATGTTGCCTTGTACGTCTGTATCAGTTTTTACATACCATAAACTATCATTTGAATAATAATCTGGTTTTGTATAATTAATTGATAAATTAACAGATCCTGAATTTGCATACGCCCAATTCCCCCAATTCTCATCATATGCATTTTCGCATTTAAAGGTCGCGTGCCAACTTCCATCACAAATATATGTTCCAGAACTTAACCCACCACAACTGGTTGATACATTTGATGTTTCTTGATAACACCATTCAGTATCACTCAGCGCAGTTGTTTTTCCAAATTTAACAGTTGAATTAGAGCTTGCTGTTGTTGTCCAGTTTATTATTGCAGATTGGTTTGTTATTGAATTTGCAGTAACATTGGTTATATTTATTCCACCAGTTGTGAAGTTGTATGGTCCTGATGTTATGCAATTATCTGCAGAAGCACAGCTTGTTACATTATAATAATATGTTGTGTCTGGTGTTAGTCCAGTTAGGTCAATAGTGTGGCTTGTGTTAATTACAGAATCAATTCTTATTGAGGAATTTGCAAACTTTAAGTTTTTAGCAGTGCTTCCTTCATAATAAGTTATATAACTATTTGTTTCATTTAATGCAAACATAGAGCTGTATTCTCCTTCTGCTCCTGAATTGTCAATTGTTCTTGTTGTCCAACTGATTCCTCTGTCTGTTGTCTCAGCAAACTTAAGCGCAGTGCTTGTTATATTGTAATAACTTACATAAATGTGGCTTGTATTCAAAGCAAATATTGAGGCACGTATGCCTGCAGGATAACTATACCCAGTATAATAATTTCCAGTATTTTCTATTGTTGTAGAACTTCCCCATGTACCTCCTGCATCACTTGAATTGGAAAAGAGTATTGCACTAGAAGAATAACCAATTGCATATATATTATTGTCATCAATAGCACTCATTGAAGAAACCTTCACTATCAATTCACTTAATTCTCGTGTAGACCAGCTTTCTCCATCATTTGTTGAATAATCAAATCTAGGACTACCCACACTATTATCATAAGTTACATAAATTGTATCTGCACTTGGCACTGCTATTGAGGTATAATTCCCGGTATTAACAAGAGCACTGATGGATCTGTTGAACCATGTAACTCCACTGTCATTTGTTTTTGCCAATGCTACATCTCCTGACGAATTGTAATAACTTATGTAAATATGACTTGAGTTCCACACGGCAATTGAGCCATATTTTCCACCATAGCTTGTTACTGTTTGTGTGCTCCATGTTGTTCCGTTGTCAGTTGAATTAGCAAATCCTAACTCTCCTGTATTTCTCTCATAACTTATGTAAATGTGGCTCTTATTCAATGCATCAATTGATATATGCCCCTTTACATTTCCTGAGTTGTCAATTGTTTTAGTAGCCCATGTTGCTCCCCAATCACTTGAGTTTGCAAACTTAAGATATCCATTTGATTCATCATAATAACTTATATAAATTGTTGAATCCACAATTACTATTGATGGGTATTTTCCAATATCTCCTGCGCTTTCTACGTTTGTTGTGGTCCATTGTGTTCCATTTACAAATGTTTCTGTTTCTGTTCCATCACTCAATGCAATTGTTATACCATAATCACTGCTGGCATTGGCATCAACTTGTGTGTTCCATGTTATTGTTGCGGTTGTGTTTGCAACAGCCACACTTAATCCTGAAATAACAACAGAATTTGCATCTGTTGTAAAGTTGTTTGGACCTGAAGTTGCACAGAGTCCATCGCTTCCGCAGCTTGTAACATTGTAATAATATAATGTTGAATTATCTAATCCACCAAGAGTAATACTATGTGAAGTTGTTAATGAAGCACTGCTGTTGCTGGCATTTGTCATATTATTATCTGTTCCATAAATCACAGTTGAATTAGTGTTTGAGCTGGTTGTCCAGGTAATAACTCCAGATTCATTTGTTGTTGCTGCACTAACACTGGTTATCACAAAATAATCAATTGTTGTGAATGAGTTTGGACCTGAAGTTGTGCATCTATCATTAGAGCAGCTTGTAACATTGTAATAATATAATGTGTTGTCAATTAATCCAGTTATATTTAGACTGTGTTCAGTAACTAATGAGCCAGAGCTATTACTTCCATCACTCATTGCTGTTGTTGTTCCATAAATAATGCTTGAATTTGAACTCAAATCAGTTGTCCAGTTAACAGTTGCAGAAACATTCGCAATATTCAATGAGCTTACACCACTTATTGTAACATCATTGAATGGTTTTGTGCTGAAATTATAAGGTCCTGTTGTGTTGCAATATTTATAGCTGTTGCAAACAGTGATATTATAATAATAAGCAGTCCCATTTGTCAGGTTATTCAGGGTCATTGTATGTGATGTGACAAATGAAGTAGATGTATTAGTTCCAGCAGCCTCATTCAATGATGTTGTGTTTCCATAAGTTAAGGATTCATTAGCAGCACTGTCTGTTGTCCATGTTATAACCACACTTGAGTTTGTTGGTGAACTGTTCAGAACACTTGTTGCTCTAATCACATTAACTGTGTCCCCAGTCATGGCTATCCAAATGTTTCCATCATAAAACCTGAAACTATTATCACTAGAATCAAAATAAAATGTTCCTGCAGTTGGATCTGATGGTGTTGTTGATGCTATCATAAGAATATCTCCATCAACACTTAGCTTTCCAGCAGCTGTCTCTGTCCCAATACCAACATTTCCAGTGCTGTCATTAACAAACACTCTTGTTGTATCATTTGTCTGTAATCTCAAAGGAGAGTTGCTGCTTATGTTACTTGCATACAATGTTCCTGTAACATTAACATTCCCTTCAACATGCAGCTTTTGTGTTGGGGCTGTTGTGCCTATTGAAACATTTCCTGCAGTATAAGTAGCATTTCCTGAGCTGTTTGTCCACATGCTACTTCCACCAGCAGGTGTGTCACATTTTAATGTTCCATTGTCATAAACCCCTGTTACATAATCTCCAACACTGCAGTCAGATCTAACATCCTTTTGATAAGTTATATTCAGCAATGTTTCATTAAAGAATATAGTGGCAGTATCATTATATAAATAATCCCCAGTCACATTCTTCTGAGTATCACCAAATGAAACCCGATCATCAATTGTGTCATTCAGCCTTGTCCCATTAAGGAATATTGTTCTTGTATCATTATACAAATAATATCCACTAACATTCTTATCTCTTTCAAGTGCAACAATTGTGTCATTAACCTGTGTTGTGTTGTAAAATCCTAAGCTCTGTATATTTGAGGTATCATTAACATTCGTGATCATATCATAAATATTATCCAGAATAGCAGTCAATATCTGATTTAACCAATTAGTGCCAGAATCCTTAACAATCTCCTGTGTGCTGACATTTCCTAATGGACTCTGTATTGCTAATCTTCCAACAGCATCTCCTGAATTATTAGTATAATTAACATCCTCATTATTTATCTTATAATCCTTGTAATAAGTTGAGCTGTAATTCAAATATAATGTTGTGCCTTCACCTAACATAACAGCCCATGAACCATTCTGAATAGCATCTGTAAAATTCTCAGCATATAACAATGAACCTCCCTGCATATCAGTCCATATCTCAACAGTCAGATTTCCAGTTTCAAGCAATGATCCTGTTGCTTTTGTTTTAACATCGCTTCCCTGATCAGAAAGCACAATATTATTCACAGCATAAACACTAGTTGTTAACAAGAGCATAACTAAGAATACAAAAACCGTTTCTCGTTTCCTTATTCTAATTTTATCTCTCATCTTCCTCTTTTCTTCTTTGCTCTGCTATACACTGTCCATATTGTTCTGTTGTCTTTTCCAACAAGCCCAGCTATCTCTTTCAATGAAAGCCCGTCCTCTCTCAGATATTCAGTTAGGCTCTCTAGCACACTCAATCTTCTTTCAGAAAATATCCTAACAGGAACAAAAACATCAGAATCAAAACTAACTCTGACTCTTTTTTTCAATGCATTCTGATAAGTTAACCATATTGTTCCCTGGTCCCTGTTCAGCATTGCTGCTATTTCAGAAAGCCTGTAGGAATCTTTTAAATAAAGAACAAGAGCCTCTAAAGGGGCTAATTTATTGTTGAATATTGAAACAGGAATAATGATCTCTTTCTTCTTTATGATCTTGAAAACATCCTGATCACTTAAATTGTAAGTTTCCTTCAAAAAATCAAACTCTTGCCTTAACCTGTCTATTAGAATCTTGTTTTTTCCATAAACATGGATAAAATCTTTACTTAATTTGTCAGATTTTTTTCTATTTTTTCCCAATTTTACACTTAATATGTAAGTTATAGCGTTTTTATGTATCTTATATTGTAAGTTGTGGTATATAAATCTTGCTATTTTTAGCTTAATTTGTAAGTAAATATATCTTTTGGTATATTAATTTGTAGGTTTTATTTGTATAAAATATCCATTTTTCACTTAATATGTAAGAAACAATAAATATATAATATTAATTTGTAAGAAGAAAATAAAGAATATATTGAAATAAAACTTAATTTGTAAGATTATTTAACAACTAATCTTACCCTATTTCCCATATTTATTTCATCAGTTAGAATTCTTCCTATCTTATTATTCCTATGTATCTTGATAACACCTGTTTTTCCAACCTTAGCGCTTAACAAATAATCCTCTCCAACATAAACATCAACATCCTTGTTCTTTGCCTTGTTGTCAAGCTCAAACACAACTGCTTTTTTGGTTATCACAGGATTATAATCTAATTCCTGGCTTGTTGCTGGCTCTTTCTCAAGCTCTTGTATATCAATAGAAATCCCAATCTCCTTCTCAATATTGCTTATGTTTTTCCCCTGCTTTCCAATTATTTTTGAAATATCACTTTCAGGAACATAAACAATGCATTTGTGATCACTAACCATTTCTACTTTTGCATTGGTTGCATATTTCCTAAACTGTTTCTCAATGCTTTTTTCTGCTAATCCGTGGCTTGGCTTTTTTTCACCACTTTTTACAGGGATAACAACTGTTTCTTCACCATAAGAGTATAATTCATACTCAAGTTTTTGAGTGTCAAAATCATTCACAACAACAACAGGTCTTGCAAGATCTGCTTCTGTCATTCCAGAAGGCACTTTAACAGTCATGTTTAAGCTTAACACCTTATCTATTTGTCCGTTTTTGATAAATATAACTGTGTCAATAACCTGGGGAATCACACCCAACTCTATTCTTCCAACAAATCTTTGAATAGCGTCAATTGGGTTTGTTGCATGAACAACACCTGCCAATCCAATTCCTGAAAGTCTTAGGTCAGCAAACAACCTGAAGTCATCTGTGTTTCTCATCTCATCAAATATTGTGTTGTCTGGCCTGGACAAAAGCAGGATATCATGAATTTCCTGGGCATCTCCATGGCTTATAGCATATTGAGTAACATCGTCTGGAAGAACCAAATCTCTTGGAGCTTCAACTGTTTTTACAATTCTTCCTTTTAGAGAATAAAACTCAGCAAGAGCCTGGGCAAAAGTGCTTTTTCCCATTCCTGGCGAGCCAGCTATTAGGATTCCTTCAGCTTGTTTTTCTATTCTTTCATATAATTTTTCAGATAAGCTATATTCTTCCATTGTTAATCGCTTTACAGGTCTTACTGCTGTTATCTCCCACCCATCTGAAAATGGTGGCTTTACAATAACTATTCTAAAATTACTCAGCTGCACAATTGTTGATCCTGCTCTTTCAATCTCAACAAAACTGTCTCTTCTGACTGAGGCCTCTTCAACAATCTCTCTTGATATGTCCTGTATCTCTTCCCTTGTCATTTTCTTGTTTTTCACTTCAACAAATTCCCAATTTCCTGGCATTCCTCTTTTTGCGTATGGTTTTACATTCTCTTTCAAATGAACACTCATTGTTGTGTTATCAAAGAAACCCTCAAGCTTTAGTTTTTTGTGGAGCATCTCGACTTTTTCAAAAATCAAATTAATGCTTTTTGCTTCTGCAACTTTTGCCTGCACTTTGTCAGCTGTGAATAATGTGCCGTCTTCCTCATAAGCAAGATCCCTTATCATTGAATCTATCTCACCCAGTTTTGCATATTTTATCTCTGCTGCGCTTGGTTTTCTACCAAGAAATTGTATCTCAATACCATTCTCAGCAGAAACATTTTTTATTTTTTTAATCTCATCCAATCCCAAAAAGCCAATGCTTTTGTTCATGTTTGCCTGATGTTCAAGTTCAGAAAGAACTGCTTCATGTATGATAATTGTTTTTGGAGAGATTTCCTTTTTCCTTATCTTCTTAGAAACAAGCCCCTCTATTATTACAGATGTATCAGGGATAAGCTTTTCTGTTTTCATTGTTAAGAATTAATAATAATCCATTTTTATAATTTGTTATTTTCTTTTTTTCTTGAATACAAAAATAACAGAAACAACAAAAACAAGAGTTGAGACCAAAGCTATCATTAAGTAGATTTCCATACTCTCTCCAACACTGTTCAAATACAACATTGATTTTTCTATAAAAGAAAGATTCTCAAGTTTTATAATGAGATTATCTTTTTCTTCATATTCTCTTGAGTTCTTGTCTTTGTATTTTACCTTTAAATCAAATTTATTATCTTCCGGCATAAGGTTTTTTGTGTTAAGATTTACTATGAATCTCCTATCATTTGTGAGTTCGGCTATTTCCCATTTTTTTGACTGCATGTTATAATTAAGCTCAATAATTATATCTTGTGGATTTGATTCAGATAATTTGTTTACCATAAATTCTATTCCAAATTTTTCTCCATATGATAAATCATCAGGAAAGCTTATGTTTGAGAATCCTATTTTTGGCAGGTCCAACATATCTAATTTCACTGAGTCTGATTTTGAGATATCATCATTGGATATAAAAACATCAATCTCTTTTTTTCCAACAGAAAATATATTAAGAATTATTGTGACATCTTTTTCCTGTGTTATTCCCAAACTTAGGTCATGACAGCTGTCTGCAGCACATATTCTTAATCCTTCCATATAAGTGTTGCCATTATTTTTTACAGTGCAATCGATTTTTGGGGTTTCATCCAGGTAATACTCTGATTTTTTAGGAGTACAGTTCATGCTAACATTTCTGGAGTATGTTTTTAAGGATTCTTCATCTCTCTGCTCCAAGATTTCTCTTACCTCAGTCAGACTGAAGTAAGGGTTTCTAGTTGATGCTGTGAATTCTGTTTCTGATGATGCGTTTCTTGTTGTGTATGATAACACTCTAAATGTGTATTTGTAGTTCTCTTCCAGATCATCATCAACTTTTAATATCCAATATATTGTTTTTTCCTGGTTTGGTTTAAGCAGAACTTGTTTTCTAAGATCTTCATCTGTCTCTATTCCTTCTGATCTTGAGATGAAAACTTCTGTTGGGACATAAAAATTATTTGGGTTGTTTAATAAAACCTCAACAACATTATACGAACCAAACATAACTTCATCTTTAATCATTGATGCAGTTATCTCAATTAACTGCTCAAGTTTATCTCCAATCTCTTGTGTTTCAGTTGAGATATCAAGCTCTTTTGTTTCCAAGTCAGCCATCCATCCTTCCCATCTATAATTTACAGATGCTTCGTCTGAATCAAGGCTTTCCTTTAGTTTTATATGGGAAGCATCCACAAATCCGAATTCTCCATATGTTATATCAAATGGTATCCATCCAACATCTGGGAAATAAACCTCTGCCCATGCATGCGCTCCAAAATCATTAAGATCATTCCAGTTTGTGTATGCAACACCACTGATGTATCTGGCAGGTATTCCAACACTTCTGGATAATGCTATAAATAAACTTGTTAATTCATCACACACACCATATCTTTTGTCCAGAACCCAAGATGCTGGTTGTGAAACAGTTGATGTTAATGTGTCTAAACTATAATCAATGCTGCTCTCCACCCAATCAGCGATTTTGAAAACAGCTTCATAAAGATCATCTTCTCCTTCCACAATGTTTGATGCTGTTTCTATTATTGCTCTGTTGTCAGAATCTATATTACTCCTTGGAATCATATATTCATCAAACTCATCTGGAAGATTTAGAATAGGAAATTTGATCTTTTCCCTTACCTCTACAAAAGCGTTTCTTGTCTGTACTATTGCACTTACTTCAAAATCTAATTCTGTTTCTTCTGGATCTTTCCACTCAAATCTAATAAGTGTTTCATTCATAAAATAATCAGGATAAATCTCAAGATCATTAACAATCTGATACCAATCCTGTCTTGGGTAAAAGCTGTTGTCAATAACAACGCTTCTTATTCTAAATCCCTCTCCCAATGATTTGAGTTCAACTCCAGAGGATATCTTCATGTTTGAGATAAGATCCTTGCTTGTGAACATGTTGCTCTGCGCACTAGCAAAAGGAAGAACAATCAGCAACAGTAACAATAAACCTCTTTTCATTAACATAAAAATAAGATTGTTCGTTTATATTATTTTCCTAAATTCCATAAGATTAATATATAAAAAACATTAACCAAGATTTATGAAGGGGAAATTAATAGTAATTGAAGGCACAGATTCTTCTGGTAAAGGGACACAGCTGGATCTTCTAGTAAAAAGATTAGAAGAAAATGATGTTCGTTACAAAACATTTGATTTTCCTAGATATGATTCTGAACATGGGAAAAAAGTTGGAGAGTACCTTGATTCTGATCCTAAAAATCCAAATCAAAGAGATCCTTATGATATTTCAAAAGAATATGCAGAAGACAGATTAGAAGTAAAATTGGATATAGAAAAATGGTTGGATGAAGGATATTTTGTGCTCTGTAATAGATATGTTGAGTCAAATAAAGGGCACCAAGGAGCAAGAATACAAGATGAAGAGGAGAGAAGAAAGTATCTTGAATGGATTGATGATCTTGAGTATAATATTAATGGAATGCCAAGAGCAGACTTAATGGTTTTCCTTTACCTTCCTTATGAATTAGGACAGTTAATAATTGAGAGTAAACCAAAAAGAGAATACACAGATAAGAAAAAGGATTTACATGAAGGAGATCCAGAACACTTGAAAAAAGCAGAGCAAACATATCTTGAGTTAGCTAAAAAAGAAGGTTGGTATAAAGTAGATTGTGCAAAACTAGGTTGGACTGTTCGTAAAGATGATATTCATAAAGAAGAATATATCCACGAAATGGTTTGGAAGGAAGTTAAAAAATTAATCTGATTCTTCTATTGTGTAATAATCTCTGTTCTCTGTGAATATATCAATTCTTATGTTTGGGTATTTTTTTTGGCATGTTTGTTTTAAGTTATCTAAAAATCTTTCAGTTGGTGGATTTAAGCTATTAAACTTCTTGTCAACAACATTGTTTGGGTTGAATTGTTGTAATGTCCACCTACACTCAATATCTTTTATCTCAGAAGCTATTCCTAGGATATCTTCTTTTTTGTACATAATACCAGGCACAATGGTTGTTCTTATCTCAATATCTACTTTGTTTGAATATTCTTTCAATAATTTTAATGATTCTTTAATATCATCAATAATCTGCTTTGGTGTTATGAAAAAAGTTCTGGATTTGGTGATTTTTTCAAAAACATCTTCTTTAAGAGGTGTTTTTATATCAAGAGCAATAAAATCAAGAAGATTCTCTTTTAATAAAGACCTTAAACAATCTGGCTTTGAGCCATTTGTTTCGATTCCAACATAAACACCCATTCTTTTTGAGAATCTAGAAATATCAAGAAGAGCTTGTCTTTGCAAGCATGGCTCTCCTCCTGTGAATAAAATAGATTTTGAGTTGGTCTGCTTTAATTCATTTTTAAAATCTCTTGTGTCTTTTAGGTATTCCTCTTTAAAATCTTTGTAAATAAGATTAAATGAATAAGGAACATTGAAATTATCTCCTGAAAATAAAATTACAAAACAATCCTCTCTCCACGCCTTTGTAGCTATAACTGAACCAGCGACATATGCCTGCATGTATACCCCCCATGATATAAAGTAAGAATTGGTTTTTATTAATAATTATTAAAGCTTTCCTTATTCTTCATCATCTTCGGAAAAGAATTCATCAAGTTTTTTGCTCTTCATTGCTTCTTTGTAACTTATTCCGTTGTTGATTAAGATCACCAAAGAATTTAAAACCCAAGCTTATATATAAATAAAGTTGGGTTCAGAACTATAGTTTTGGAATGGTATATTTCAGTTGAAAAAAACACCAATCAGAGACTGTTTCAATCTTGTTTTTTGATTTAAAGAACTGTTAACTCTTTTTTTCCAAAGGAAATATATGGATTTGTATATACTAACTCATTTTACCTAGGCTTAAGAGTGAGCTTAACTCATGAGATTTCATCTCTCCTGTTTCTGAATCTATTCTCATATTAAGAGTGTTGAAGTTCCTAGAAACATATGTCATATTCCATATCTGACCATCTATGCTCTGCAGTATGATGATTTTCTTCATAGGTGTTTCAGTTGGATATTTTTCTTTCTGGAATTTATCTGCTGTTTTAACAGCCTTATCAAAGTCTATCTTTACTTTATTGATATCCAGCTCTTCAACAGCTTTCTTATCTTTCTTAAATACCTCTGACTCATCACTTATTGTTACATCATCTCCTATTATGAAGCTTGTTATCATATCATGCTTTTTATTGTAGTAACCAATCTGCCACTCTATTTTTTCTTCTAGCATAGCAAAGAGGTGAGTTATATAACATTCCTTGTTTTGTTTTTTCCAATCTTTGAATGTTTTGCTGTTTGTTAATTTTTCAACCAGTTTTTTTATTTTCATTTTATCCCTCTTATATATTGATAATTTTTCCAAATGGGCCAGGATTTATCACAACAGTGTTTTTTATCTTATCCCTTTTGCCCTCATTCTCATGTATATGTCCTGATATTGCTATTTTTATATCATGTTTTTCTATAAATTTTCTTATATCCTTATTTCCGCAGTAATCATCCATTAATTGGTCAAGCTTTGTTCCATATGGTGGGGCATGAGTTACTAAAATAACTTTTTCATGTTTTTTCACCCACTTCTCAAACTTCTTAGAAGCTTTTCTGAATCCAGAATCTTTTAATGAAAATCCATCACCTTCATAACCAATAAACAAAACATCATTGAACTTGAATTTTGAATTATGTATTGGATAAATATTATCAAGCTTTGATGCAGCATGTTTAATCTCTTCTTGCAATTCATGGTTTCCAGGTATTATTAATACAGGTTTTTTTAACTTATTTAATTCTTTTAGAATCTTATCAAGATCCTGACTGAATATTGTTATGTCTCCTGCACAAATAACTATATCTGCTTTTTTTGCTTTTTCCTTTACTTTGGTTAAAGCTCTTTTGCTTCCATGTGTGTCAGTAAATGCTAGTATCTTCATTTTAACAAAAACTCAGGGAAATAATTCTTTTTGTATGATAAATATATTGGTATGCTTTCAATTTGTTGTATTAATAATGCAAAATTTTCCCTTATCTCCATTTCTACTTTTCTTAATTCCATTACGTCTCTAACTTCTATTTCTATTTCCACATCCCATTGTCCAAGTGTTTTTACTACACTTATAACATTTTGGTGCATTTTTAAATAGTTTATTAATTTATTTTCTAATCTTGAGGAAACATTGTGATATTTTATCAATAATAATGTTGGAATATAACCCATGTTTCTTGGATCCAATAATGGTTTAAAGCCTTCTGTTATTTTTCTTTTCTGAAGTTTCTTTATTCTTTCAATAATTGTTTTAGGTGTTGAAGAAAGTTTTTCTGATATTTTTACAGAGCTTTTTCTTGCATCTTCAGAAATCTCATTAAGAATTTTTATATCCAATTCATCAATCTCCTCTGGAACACGATCTCCACCAAATATTACCTCTGGAAGAATAAAATCTCTAAAAAAATATTTTCTTCCAAATCTTCTTGTCACAATTGTTGTTAAAACAATATAATTCTTTAGCTGATCAGGAAATTTTTCCATTATCTCTTTCAGAACTTTGTTGAACTGGGATGGATTTGATGCCAGAAAAGTGCAGATAAGATCATATCTGCCCCCACAAGTTGCAACCCATGATGTGTGCGGATTTTTCACAAAAAAACTTACCAAATCCCTAAATCTTGCTTCACTTATATAATTGACTTTAAAGTAAACTCTAAAACTGAGCATGTTTAATTTTGAATAATCAATAATTGTGTAGAATT
The DNA here is from genome assembly GCA_013202955.1 of Candidatus Woesearchaeota archaeon. Taxonomy (GTDB): domain Archaea; phylum Nanobdellota; class Nanobdellia; order Woesearchaeales; family JABMPP01; genus JABMPP01. The sequence goes on from JABMPP010000060.1 coordinate 15,183, forward strand.
TTTTTATTACTCCTTTATCAATCAATGAATTAACAGTATAGCTGACTCTTTGCTGGCTTTTTCTTATCTTTTTCCCTATCCTCAAAAAGGATTCTCTTGAATTTATTTCTAGCTTTCCCAGCACAAGTTTTTCAACATTTCTCAATTTATTTGCCATATTTTTGTTATATTTTACTTTTAATATATAAACATTCCTTTTTTACAAAGAAATACCTCAGATAGTTATATATATTTACAATCCCTTAGTTATCTATGTATAGAAATTAAAAAGCAGTATTTTTTCTCTTTGATATCTAAAATGAGAAACCAAAAACAATTAAGAAAATTAGAAGAACTAGTAGAAGATTTAGTTAGTGTGAATGGTGTTTTTCAAATTACCAATGAATTACAAGAAGAATTAAATAAGTGTACTAATGTTTCTAAATTTCCTTCAATTTTTAAAACTGCAGAACTTCATCCTAATTTAGAATTTAGAATGGATGATGAAATAGGAAGATATGTTGTAGCTACAGATCTAATTTCAAAAGGAGAAGTTATTTCTAAACCAGTGGGTTCAAAAGTATCAAAGCCTTTAAGATACTCCAGACAAATAGGTGATAATGTTTATGTGGTTGGTATGGGTGCAATTGAACATAATTGTGTTGACCCAACCTGTGTTGTTGATCCAATCACAAATAATCTTGTTGCGTTTAAAGATATTTTACCTGGAGAAAAAGCAACCTTTAATTATCTTACAACAGAATGGGACATGACAAAAAAATTTACATGTAATTGTAAAGAAGATGGATGTTTGAATACAATAAAAGGGTTTAAGTATCTGACACCACAACAAAGATTGGAATTAAATAATAAACTTCCTTTGGCACTTTATTTGTCAAAATATGTTCCAACACCACAAGCTCTTCAAACCAATGAACTTATTATTAATCCAGTTTTGTTTAATTTTTGAATTTTCAAAAAGTTTATATATAAGGAATCCAAGAAGTAGGTTATATTATCAAATGAGGTGATAAAATGTTTGATATTCTGTCGGAAACAAGCGAGTCCTTACTTAATCCTTTGATTAATCTATGGAATGGCTTAGTGACTACTCTTCCTGGTATTCTTGCATCACTTGTGGTGTTGATACTTGGTTGGCTTTTTGCTGTTGTTATTTCATGGGTTGTGAAACATGTTCTTCATAAGATTAAGCTGGATGAACACGTTATTGAGAAGACACACCTGTCAAAACATGTTGGAAAATTCAATCTGACAAACTTTTTGGCAACAATAACAAAATGGTATGTGTTTATTCTATTCTTGCCATCTGCTGCAGGACTGATTAATCTTACCAAGTTATCTGAATTCTTAATGACTGTTAGCCTATGGGTTCCAAACCTTATTGTTGCAATTGTTCTTGCATTGTTAGGATTCCTAACTATAGAATATGTTGGCGACAAGGTAAGTGAAACCAAAGCAAAAGGAGCACATCTTATTGCAAGCGTAATAAAAGTAATAATTCTAATATTTGTAGCAATTATTGCTTTAGAGCAAGTAGGAATTAATGTAGCAATTGCAGAGAATAGCTTCCTGATAATTTTAGCAGGAATAATGCTTGCTTTGGGACTTGGTTTTGGACTCGGCCTTAAAGACGAGGCAAAGAGCCTAATAAGCAATCTTAAGAAAAAGTTTTAATTTTTTCTTTTATTTTTTCTTTTATCTAAAGATTACGAAAATCTTTCAGATTTTCTAAGTTTTGAAATTTTTTGCAAAATTTCATTAACTTTTTAAAAGAGATTTATTTGCAGAATTCTATGGTAAAACTAAATTACACGGGTGAATATACTAGAAGATTATCAAATAATCAAGTAAGAATACCTTGGAGACAATTAGCTCAAATCCTGTCCCAAGAAGATAGATTACCCTCTATTTTTTATGGTATTGTTATAAATAAAACAAATTTTCCATATATTTGTGCATATACTCCGGATCATTTTCATAATGAAGAAAAAGAAATCAGAGAACTTGTCCAAGAATCTGGTGTTTTAAAAGAGATACATGAAATCCCTTCAGATCAGGTTAGAAGATTAAAAATACCAAAAGAACTACAAGCTGCTGCTGAATTAGGAGATTATGTTAATCTTATGGGTGTGATAGACTACCTTGAGATATGGAATCAAGAACAAGCCCAACAAAATATGATAGAATCTCCAAGTCGTGAAAAATCACATTCTCAATTACCTGAAAAATATCAAAAATCAATATTATATTAAATCTATTTCTTCTTAGAAACTGTCTTCTTTGTTGCTGTTTTTTTAGGTGCTGCTTTCTTGGCTGGCTTTGGTGCTTCTTTCTTGGGCTCTTCTTTCTTTTCTTCCTTAGATTCTTCTTTAACTTCTTCAGCCTTCTCTTCTTCCTTTTTTACTTCAGCTTTCTTATTTTCCTTTGCTTCTTCTTTCTTTTCCTCAGCCTTTACTTCCTTTTTCCCTTCCTTCTTTTCTTCTTTTGGCAAAGGAGCACCTACAATCTCTGCAATAACTATATTATTATCATCTTTAACAGCATTAACCTTGACATGGTGTGGAGGATTCTTTATCCCTCTTTCCCATATCTTTTCATTTAGGTATTTACCAACCTTAACATCCTCGGCTTTCATATGTTTCATTAAGAATTCTTTTACAGCTTTAACTGCTTTTTTTGCCCTTTTATATTTAGGAACTTTCTGAAATTCTTTTCTCAATGGAATATTATATGTTCTTTCTAATTTAGCCATCGTGATCATGCCTTGGTTTTTGTTCTTCTCCAGTTTCTTTTAATAGCAGTGTGTCTTCCTGGATGAATTCTTCTTGATGCTCCATACATCTTTGGAACTGTCCAAAAAGGAGCCCATCTTGTTCTCCTATTCAGCTTAGCCAGCCTCAATTTTCTGCTTAAATGTATGTATCTTGCCATTTTTTCCCTATTTTTTCTCCTTTTTAGGTGCAGCTTTTTTAACTGCTTTAGGTTTTTCTTTTTTCACAGGATTTGGTGCTTCTTTCTTTACTTCAGGCTTTTTCTCCTCTAC
>JABMPP010000061.1 GCA_013202955.1 Candidatus Woesearchaeota archaeon
GCGCTGTATGTGCTGTGCTTTAACGCTCTTTCAATATAAGACTGCTCAACAGTTCTTACAAAATTATCTGCTTTTGTTATTCTGTCCTTTGCAACATCTGTTTTTCCAGATTGCGCTGCATAATCATCTGGTGAAAAAGCAATGAACAATATTGTTGATGCTAATATGGCTACAAGAGTGAAAAATATCCCTTTTTTCTTCATTCTTTTCAATACCACACTCTCACCTCTCCGTCCAATGGTCCCCAGGAAACTGAATGGTTCAGCATTCCCATCACAATTGCTTTTGATGAAATCAATAATAAAGCAGTGCTTTGATTTGTTAATGTCTCATTATAGATGTTTGTGTTGTTTATTAATATCTGATAGCTGTATCTTCTTGAAACAACATTTCTTGTTAGATTCTGTGCAAAATTACCTGCCTCTATCATCTTATTTGTTACATAGAACTCTCCTATCTGCTCCATTAATGTGTTTGAGTTGTCTGTTATTATATCATTATTTTTTAGATATTTTATGTATGGATAAATATCATCATTTATCTCATATATTTTTGTTGATGTCATGTAATTAACTATATCCTCAGTTAACACAAAAATATTTGTTTTAGGAGCTGCAGATGATGATGTAAAGAAAGCCATATATATTCCTAAGCCTATAATTATAATTGCAACAAACGCATCTAAACTGAAAAAATAACCTTTTTTCACTTATTCACCTCTTTTATGTTTAATTTGTGGTGAATATTTATATTTGTTTTGTTTTTGGAGTCATACGACAAAAACAAAGCTATGAACAAAGTGAATATGTTTTGTTTTTAAGAATATTTTTTCAAAGTCTTTATAGTTTGATTTTCTCGGAAACACACCTAAAATTGTTATGTGCTTAGAATCAGGCATGAAAACAGCATACATTAATCTTGAATAATTATTATTTATTATTAACTTAACTTTAAATACAAATCTGTGATTTTCGTGTTTTTGATATCTGAATGGATTTAGGACAATTAAATCAAGTTTATTCTGGATCTGGTTCTTTGTTTTTGGATTATATTGTTTCCATTGTTTTAAGAAATATTCAGTGTACTTTAAGTTTAAGGCCATGCTTTTCCATCTCTTCCTGACTTATGAGCAAACCTTTTTTATCGGCTTTTTTAATTAAGGCCATTAATTTCCTGTCATCTTTTGTCATCTCTATTGGTTCATATTGTTTTATTCTTTCCCTGATTCCTTCCCTTATAAGTTCTGAGAAATTTGAAAAGAATCCTTTCTCAATCAGCTGTTGGGATTTATTGAACAATGCTTCTGGTATGTTTACGTTCACTCTTGTAGTCATAATACATCACCTATACATCTTATTGATGTATAAAAAGTGTATCTGCTATATAAAGGTTTGTTTTTTAAGATTAATGAAATGATTTTAATATATTTTATTGAGATTTATTCGGAAGGTTTTCGAGAATTTTCATCAAAAGCTTAACATCTTAACTGTCTTTTCAAAGTCTTTTTCCTTTATTACAAATATTGTGTCTGTCCAACAGCTTAAAGTTTCAAGTATGTTTACATTGTTCTCTGCAAACAGGGAATAAAGATAACCAACAACACCAGGAACCTCTTCAAGGGATTCAGGGCTCCTCAAAATTATTTCTATTAAATCCTTGTTCTTTTTGATAATCTTGTTCCTGTAATATTTGTTGATTATTTTTTCAAATTCCTGTTCTGTTATCAAAGTGAGGGCATTCACTCCCTCAACTATATGTAGTTCCCCCTTTAGTCTTTTAATTTCCTTTTGGATCTCAAGAACATTACCATAAAAAACATTTTTTTCCAATATGCAGACCATTATCTTGTTTTTTATCTCCAGTTTTGTATTTTTTAATAACTCTTTTATTTGTTTCTCAAATGTTTTCTTTTTTTTCAGTTTATACTCCAATCTTCTCAAAGCAGCGAGAATAGCGTCAAAATCCCCCTTTTTCATAGAAAGCTCTTGTATTATCTGCCTTGATAACTTGGAGTAATTAATCAATCCTTTTTTCAATGCATCTTTTATGCTTGGATGCTCTACAACATACTTCTCTGTTTCTTTTGTGATGTTCATAAGTATCAATAATCCTTACTAATATATAAATGTTTTGTTTCGGACAAATATGTCAAATATGTTCGTTTTTAGACAATAAATTTATAAAACATTTTTAAATCTTAAGAAATGATTAATAAAATGAAACAAAAAATTGTATTAGCATATAGTGGTGGCTTAGACACTTCTGTAATATTGAAATGGTTAGTTAACAAAGACTATGAAGTAATAGCTTATGTAGCAGATGTTGGACAACAGGATGATTTTGAAGCAGTGAAAACTAAAGCATTGAAAACAGGAGCGTCAAAAGTATATGTTGAAGATCTGAAAAAGGAATTTGTTATAAATTATATTTTTCCAGCTATAAAAGCAAATGCAGTTTATGAAGGAAGATATTTATTAGGGACAAGTCTGGCAAGACCTCTTATAGCCAAGAAACAGATTGAAATAGCACATAAAGAAAAAGCAGAATTTGTTTCACATGGTGCAACTGGAAAAGGAAATGACCAGGTGAGGTTTGAATTATCTTATTATGCCATAGATCCTAATATAAAGGTATTCTCACCATGGAAGAACAAGGAATTTCTAGAAGAATTCAAAGGAAGGGATGAATTGTTAGATTATGCTGAAAAATATGGGATTGATGTTGAGCAAACAAAGGAGAAGCCATATAGTGAGGATGCTAATTTAATGCACATAAGCCATGAAGCAGGAATATTAGAGGATCCAATGCATCATGAAGGAGATTCTTTGCTAAAATATTGCAAATCACTTAAAGATGCACCAGACAAAGAGATAAAAATTGAGATTCATTTTAAAGATGGTGTTCCAGTAAAAGTTGTGAACAACAACATAATAAAAGAAGATCCTTTGGAATTATTTACTTATCTGAATAAGATTGGCTCTGAAAATGGAATAGGTGTTGTTGACATGGTTGAGAACCGTTTTGTTGGGATAAAAAGCAGAGGAATATATGAAACACCAGGTGGTACGATATTGAAAATTGCTCATCAGGATATTGAAGGGATTGCAATGGACAGAGAGGTAATGAAGATAAGAGATATGCTTAGTCCGAAATTCAGTGAAATTGTGTATAATGGATTTTGGTTTTCACCTGAAATGGATTTTTTAATAGCTGCAATAAACAAAAGCCAGGAAATGATTGATGGAGTTGTATATCTTTTATTGTATAAAGGGAATGTGCAAACAATTGGCCGTAAATCACCCAGCTCATTGTATAATGAAAATTTATCAAGCATGCATATTGAGGGAGGCTTTAATCAGCAGGATTCAGAAGGGTTTATCAAAATAAATGCAATACGTTTGAAAGCAAACAAAGCAATACTGGACAAGCATCATAAGAAATATTTTGACTAAGAAAATGAAACTTTGGGAAAAAGGCTATAGCCTAAACAAGGAAATTGAAGAATTCACAGTTGGGAATGACTATTTGTTAGATAAGAAACTAGTGAAATACGACTGCATTGCGTCAATTGCTCATGCAAAGATGCTTCATAAGGTAAAGATCTTGACAAAAGAAGAATTAGATGAAACAA
>JABMPP010000062.1 GCA_013202955.1 Candidatus Woesearchaeota archaeon
ATAATAGTGAGTGCTTCCCCAAATATATTAAAAGAAGCTGAAGAGTTAAGTATAACAGTTTATTCCAAAAAAATGGGAGATGAGGATTATAAAGATTTTACACATATAAAACAAGATTTCTAGCCCATCCACTTTTTCTTTAATTTATTAAATTCTTTTTTTCTTATTGACTTTCTTATGTCTCGCATTAATTGAAGCAGAAAATGAATATTATGATAACTTACTAAATTATAAACAGTGTATTCTGATGTTTTGAATAAATGATTGATATATACTCTTGTGTAGTTTTTGCAAACTCTGCATCTGCAGTTCGGATCTAATGGTTTTTTATCTTCTTTGTATTTAGTTGATGTAATTTTAATTCTGTATTTTCTTTTTTTTGTTCCTAAAGGTGGTGTGACATAAGCATATCCTTTTCTTGCGATTCTTGTTGGGGTAACACAGTCAAACAAATCAATCCCTCTCTTAACTGCTTCAAAAATATCCTCAACAACACCAATTCCGAGCAAATGTCTTGGTTTTTTATCAGGAAGCAAAGCAATAGTCCAATCCAGAATATTATGCATATCTTTTTTTGACTTTCCTAATGAGCCGCCAATTGCAATCCCATCAAAAGGTAATGATGAGATAAATCTTGCACTTTCCTCTCTTAAATCTCTCCAATGTCCACCTTGCACTATTCCTATTAATGCCTGATTTGTTTTATGAAGCTTTAAGCACTCTTCAGCCCATCTGTGTGTTCTTTTCAGGCTCTTTTTAGTGTATTCTTTGCTGGACAATGGAGATGTACATTCGTCCAAAACTAAGATCATATCTGCTCCTAATTTCTTCTGCACTCTGATTGATCTTTTTGGATCTAAGAACTGCTCTGAATTATCATAAACAGATCTGAACTTTATTCCTTTGTCAGAAATCTTTGCAATTGATTTTCCTTTTTTTAATATCTCCTTATTCCCAGGGAAGTATATCTTTCCTGTTGAGTGTTCTTTGGCTAATCCCAATGAGAATGCCTGGAATCCACCACTGTCTGTTGCTAATGGTCTGTCCCAGTTCATGAATTTATTTAATCCACCCAATTTCTTTACAGTATCTGCTCCTGGCTTTAGCATAAGATGATAAGTGTTGCATATTAAGATTTGAGAATCAAGCTCTTTGAGATCCTCAGAAGTCATTGCTCTTACAGTAGCTTTAGTTGCAACTGGCATTAATTCAGGTGTTTTTATTGTTCCATGCTTTAATTTTAAAGTGCCAGTTCTTGCTTTCCCATCTTTTGATGTTATTTTGAATTTTAACATAATATAAAAAGAATCCAGTTGGTTTTTATAATTTTTTTCCTAAAAGCATATCTAATTTCTCTTCTATTCTATCTAATCTTTTAGAAAACTTATCCATTGCATCAGCAACTATTTCATGTGGTGGTTTATGAAGCCTTTCAGGAATTGGCTTTCTTTCAGAAATAAATCCTATAATTTTCTTGTCCATAAGAGAATAATATTTTTTGCCTTCTTTCCATGCACCTTCAATTAATCCAATCTCAGATAACACATTAAGATGGAAATTAACAGTTTGAGGCTTTTTTTCTACTTCAGCTGCAATTTCACTAAGATATTTGTCTTTTTTGCTTAAACTTAACAGAATTCTTCTCCTTATATCAGAAGCAAGAGCTTTATGCAAAATTTCATCAAAAAGATGTGGTGGAAGTGGCATAGTTAGTGATAATTAGCTTTTCTATATAAATGTTTCGATATCCCTAGAAAAACAGAAAGATTTAAATACTTGGTTGATTTCCATATTCCTATGAAACTAGAAATGGGAGGTAAAACAAAATGACAATAGAATATTATCTACAAATGGCTGATGAGGCCGAACAAGAAGGAGCACATGTTGCATCTATGGTTAATTATACATATGCTGCTGATGTGATGAAAAACAATGAAGAAATGGATTTGTTAGTTGAAACAGTGAAAAAGTATGAATCAAATCTGAAAAAGGAGCTAGACAGAAAAGCAGTTCAAGAATGGTATAATAAGTTTATTCCATTTGAGAATGATCTTAAAATACAATGAAACACCACATACCCCCACATGCAGATTGAAAAGTAAATTTAGAAAAAATTAAAAAGAGGTTCTTTTTCTAATAAACTATGATAAATGAAATCTTGTGGTTTGGGTTATTGCTTGTTTGTTTCTTATCTATTATGATTGCTTACAAGTTCTTTGGGAAAACAGGGTTATATGTTTGGACTGCAGTTGCAATTATACTTGCAAATATCCAGGTGATGAAAACAATCGCGTTTTTCGGGATGGTTACAGCTATGGGTAATATTATTTATTCATCCTTGTTCCTTGTTACAGACATACTTAATGAGCTGTATGACAGGAAAGCAGCACAAAAAGCAGTCTGGATAGGATTCTTTGTATTAATAGCAACAACAATTGTGATGCAGATATCAATCCAGTTTGTGCCTCATGAAACAGATTTCTTAAGCGAGCATATAACAGCTATATTCTCACTCTTGCCAAGAATAGCATTAGCAAGTTTAATCGCATATCTAATCTCACAAACTCATGATGTTTGGATGTTTGCAAAACTAAAGAAAAAATTCAAGAAAAAGCATCTCTGGTTCAGAAACAATGTATCAACAATCACAAGTCAGCTAATTGATAACACTATTTTCACATTTATTGCTTTTGTTGGAGTTTTTTCATGGGGTATAATGTTGCAGATATTCATAACATCTATGATTATTAAGGTTATAGTGTCTGTTTGTGACACACCATTTATATATCTTGCAAAAAGGATTAAAAGAAAAGAATCATCTTAGGTTTGTAAATACATAGGAATTCTCAACACTCTTAACTAATCTAGCAGGACAAGAGTAAACATCACCTTGTTCTAAAAATCTTTGATAAGCATGTTTTTTCCCTTCTCCTAAAAATAATATCAATGCTGTTTTTGAGTTTAAAACCATTTTTCTTGAAATACTCATTCTTTCTGGAGGTGGTTTTGGTGAATTCTTAACCATAACAAAATGATCAGAATCATCATTAATTGAAGTATGATTAGGGAACAATGAAGCTATATGACCATCTTCTCCAGCGCTTAAAAGCAATATATCATAAGAATCTCCATATTTTTTCAGTTCAGTTTCATACTCAGCTATATCTGTGAATGGATGAGCATTTTCTTTAGGAAGATTCTGCACAAAGGTTTCGTTTGCTAATCTGAAATTGCTTTCTTCGTTTGTGATAAGAACAAATCTCTCATCAGCCATAAAAACATGAATCTTTTCCCAAGGAATTCTTTTTTCATGTTTTAATAAATTAAAAATTCCAGACATACTGCTTCCACCAACAACTCCAAAAATCACATGCTCTTGTTTTTCTAACAATCCAGAAATATTATCAACCAGAATATCAACTGCTTTTTTGTTCAATTCCTTAATGTCTTGACTTGAAATTGTTATCATCATAAGAATGGTTATATTTTATTATAAAAAATTAACGAAAAATATAAAATAATAGCCAATCATAATAAGAATTCACAACACTTATATAATATGTATATCTTACATTTTTCGTAAAGATTCAGGAAAATGAAATCAATAAAAAAACAATCCAAT
>JABMPP010000063.1 GCA_013202955.1 Candidatus Woesearchaeota archaeon
CAGTTTGGAGGACTTTGAAACAGTAATGTACAAAATTGAAGGAGACGACCTTTACCTTATTGCAACATCAGAGCACCCAATGGCAGCAATGCACATGGATGAGGTGTTTGAAGAAGGTGAATTACCTTTAAAATATGCTGGAGTGAGTACTTGCTTTAGAAAAGAGGCAGGAAGCCATGGAAAAGACACAAAAGGGATCTTTAGGGTGCATCAGTTCAACAAAATAGAGATGTTTATTTTCTCAAATCAGGATGATTCATGGGGATATCATGAAGAGTTGATGAAAAATGCTGAGGATATTTTCAAAAAGCTAAAACTTCCTTATAGGGTTATGAATATTTGCACAGGAGATATAGGAACAGTTGCAGCAAAGAAATATGATATAGAGGTATGGATGCCTGCTCAAAAAACATACAGAGAAGTTGTGTCATGCAGCAACTGCACAGCATACCAGGCAGCAAGATTAAATATAAAATATAACACTAAAGAAGGAAAGAAGTATGTTCATACATTGAATTCTACAGCAATCGCAACATCCAGAGCAATGGTAGGAATTTTAGAAAACTACCAAAACAAGGATGGAAGTGTCACAATACCTGCTACATTGGTTCCTTATATGAACGGGAAAAAGAAGATTGTTCCCAAAAACTGAAAAAATTTAAAAACTCTCTGATTATTTTTATTGTTATGGGGATGTTTAAGGATATGCTGAAATCTAATGAGTCTATTTTTAGAGATTCTATTCCTTTGGATTATGATTATCAGCCAAAAAGAATAACAAGCAGAGAAAAAGAGCAGCAGCAAATAGTTTTTTCTATAAAACCACTTCTCCAGAAAAGAAACGGAAGGAATTTGATAATTACTGGAAAGCCTGGATTAGGTAAAACAGTTGTTTGCAGACACATATTAAGTGATATTGAAGATGAAACAGATGAGATAATTCCAATCTACATAAACTGCTGGAAAAAGAACACATCATATAAAATCGCAAATGAGATATGTAATCTTATTGGATATAAATTTACTCAGAACAAAAGAACAGATGAGCTTCTTAATGTTATAATAAAAGAGCTGAATAAGGAAAGTGTTGTTTTTGTGTTTGATGAGATTGATAAGGTTGAGGATTTTGATTTTATGTATTCTTTTCTTGAGGAAATCTACAGAAAAACATTCATATTAATAACAAACTACAAAGAATGGATAATTAATCTTGATGAAAGAATAAAATCAAGATTAACTCCTGAAACAATGGAATTCACCCAATATAATGCATCTCAAATAAAAGATATTTTGAGTGAAAGAAAAAAATACGCTTTTGTTGAAGGTGTGTGGGATGAAAATGCATTTGATAAAATAATTGAAGAAACAACAGAGCTTGGAGATGTGAGAAAAGGACTCTTTTTTATGAGAGAGTCTGGAAACACAGCAGAAGATAAGAGCTCTAAAAACATAACAACAGAACATGTTGAGGAAGCATTGAAGAAGATACAGGAATTCTCTGTTGCAAACAAAGAAGAGCTTGATCCTGAAAACAAGTTTATTCTAGATGTAATTAAAGATAATTCTGGCAAGAAAATAGGAGAATTGTTTAAGACTTATGAAGAAAAAGGTGGAAAAGGAAATTATAAAGCATTCCAGAGAAGAATAAAGAAATTAGAAGATAATAAATTCATAACAACTGAAAAGATTTCTGGCGGAGCAGAAGGCAAAACCACAATAATTAATTTTCAGCAGAAGACTCTTTCTGACTTTTAACCACTGGACAGCTGAAAATAAATGCTTAAAAATTGTGAAACAATTTTTAGCACACCAGAAATCCAAAGGATTTCTCAGTGTTTTCCAGACCCAGTGTCATGGCCACTGGACACTGGACAACCTCTAACGCGGACTATTTAAACAAATCTTACCATATTTCTATTTACATTTGATTTAAAGGCAGGTTCCTTGCACCCCCTTCCTGCCTTTATTTTTATTTTACAAGAGGTGATAAAAAATGAGCAACGAAATGATAAGCAGTATATTTTTTCAGCAGATAAAGAATTTAACATTAAGAACATATACAGAAAAAATGAGGTGAAGAACATGGATGATATATATTCAGAAAAAAATGTTATAGCATTTGGGGAAGATGATGAAATTTCAACAGCAGAAGAAGGTTTTATGATGGGATATCTTAATGCTTGAGGTGATTACAATGTTTAATGGACTCTTTAACAACACTTATATTAATTGGGAAGATTATAAGGCAAAGATCAGTTTTCTTGACGAATTCAATTGGCAACAGAGCGTCAGAAAGGAAAACATGAGAAATAGCAAAGGTTTTTAAAACTATAAAAGTTCTTTTAGAGCATGAGAATTTACAATAAAGATGAAACTATACTCGACAAGGAAGAGCTAAAGAGAGAGATACTTAATGGAGCAGTTTTCATCTATCCAACAGACACAATATATGGTATTGGTTGTGACGCAACAAATGTAGAAGCTGTAAAAAGATTAAGATCTATAAAAAAGCGACACACTATGCCTTTTTCAGTTATAGCACCATCCAAAGAATGGATAAAAGAAGTGTCTGATTGTGATAATGAAGAAGAATTTGATAAATGGATTGGAAAACTTCCAGGCCCATATACCTTGATATTATCATTAAACACAAAAGAGTGTGTTGCTCCAGAGACAAATAATGATTTAGATACTTTGGGAGTAAGGATTCCTGACCATTGGTTCACAAAAATTGTTACTGAGATTGGTGTTCCAATAATAACAACCTCTGCTAATTTTATAGGAGAGGATTTTATGACATCATTGGAAGATCTTAATCCTGAGATAAAAAGAAAAGTTGATTTTATTATATATGAAGGTGAAAAGAAAGGAACCCCTTCAAATCTTGTATTTCTAAAGAAAGGTCAAACCAAAATTCAGGAAAGATAATTTTTAAAATGAAAGTGCTAGCTTTTGGTGATATACATGGAGACAGTAAGTTAGCTGAAAGGCTGGCAGATAAGGCTGTAAAAGAAAAAGCTGACTTGGTTATAATGTGTGGAGACTTAACTTATTTTGAAGAGTCAACAGATAATATTGTTGGCCCTTTTGTAAAAAGAAAGAAAAAGGTTATTTTAATACCTGGAAATCATGAGAGTGTTGCTACTGCTGATTTTCTTGCTGACATGTATGGAGTAAAGAACCTACATGGATATTCAATAAAATGCAAAGATGTTGGATTTTTTGGATGTGGTGGCGCAAATATTGGTCCCCATATATTACCAGAGAAAGAGATATTTGAGCTTTTAGAACATGGATATAATGGTTTGAAAGGATCAAAGAAAAAAATCTTAGTAAGTCATGTTCATCCAAGTGAAACAAAAATGGAAAAATTCACTGATTTCTTTCCAGGAAGCACAGGATTAAAAAAAGCTATTGACAAGTTTAAGCCTGACATTGTTTTATGCAGCCATGTTCATGAAGCAGAGGGCATTGAAGAAAAAATTGGAAAAACAAAGATAATAAATGTAGGAAAAAGCGGAAAGATAATAAATATTTAGTCAAAATCAATAATCTCAACACCCTCTTGTTTATCTTCAACCTCAACAGGTGTTTCTTCTGAATCAGATGAAAGTGTTGATTCATCTCCAAACATATTCATAACCCCTGGGCTCTCTGTTGGTGTTGTATCATCAGAAAATATATTGTTTGAGCCACCAGAGGAAGATATAAGACTACTAAGCATTGATATTACTTTTTTTATATCCTCTATGCTATCTTTTTTTGTATCAATCTTGATTTCCATAAAGAGTTTTATGAAAAAGCTATTATATATAATTAACGATTTCACCAAGTTTTAAAAACAAATCAAGATTCATTATCCAAATGAAAGATGTAAAAAAATTGGTTGAGGAAGCAAACAAAATTTATTTGAGAAACTTCAAGCCCATAACATATTTTGAAAGAGCGATCTTTTTTTCCTGGTATTGTTCAATAGGAAATTGCACTTATTGTCATATGTCTATAAATCCTGAAAAGCACAAAAAAAACACAGCAAGAAGAACAACAGAATCAATTCTTGCAGAAACATTGTTGTCAAAAAAGCTTGGCTGGGAAATAGGATTTATTTCTGGGGGCATGAATGCATATTCACAAATAGAATTCAAGAATCTATTGGAAAAAATATATGAAGTTTACAAGGAAAAGGTTTGGATAAATGTTGGGCCATTAGGACCAAAAGCATTACAGGAATATAAACCATATGGACTTGGTGTTGTTGGTGCAGTTGAAACAGTAAATCCAAAATTACACGATAAGGTTTGCCCTAGCAAGCCTGTAAAACCAATTCTTAAAATGTATGAATATGCTGAAGATCTAAAACTAAAAAAAGCAACCACAATAATAATTGGAATTGGAGAAACAATAAAGGATTATGAGCTTCTTAAGGAATTTATTGAACAAAATAAGATTGATAAGATTCATATCTACTCCTTGATACCTCATAAAGACACTGTTTTTGGGAAAACAAAAGTTGTTGAGCCAGAATATCATGCAGAATGGATCGCAAGAACAAGAATAGATTTTCCAAAAATAGACATACAGGCCGGGATATGGGTGGATAGAGTTGAAAATATCTCTTTGCTTCTAAAAGCTGGTGCAAACTCAATAAGCAAATATCCTTCAATAAGATTATTTAATTCAAAAGAATCAAAAACAATAGAAAAACAATCAAAAAAAGCTGGAAGAGAGTTTTTAGGAACAATGACAAAACTTCCTGAGATAAATATTGAGAAAGAGTTATCCAAATTAGGTTTTGATGAAGAATTCAAACAAACAATAAAAAAGAAATTAAATCTTTATCTAAAGTCGATGAGGAAAAATCAAAACTAAAGGTTTATATATGTTCCATGATTTCTTGATTTTGGGGTAATTAGAAAGGAGTGTCCAAAGGTTTTTTCTTTTATTAAAAATTCGAGCTTAATATACTTTCTTTTAAGTGAGAATATAGGCTTGAATTTTACTCGAATTTTTAATCCTAGGAATTTACTAACAATTTTATGAGTCAGTAGTGCCTTTCTCTTTATGGAATGGATAGGATGAGATTATAATATAAATTAGTAAATTCCTATTATTTTATTCACAACG
>JABMPP010000064.1 GCA_013202955.1 Candidatus Woesearchaeota archaeon
CACCTGCACCTAGAGGAATACCTCAAATTGAAGTTACATTTGACATTGATGCAAATGGCATTGTGCATGTATCTGCAAAAGATCTTGGAACAGGAAAAGAGCAGTCAATAAAAATAACTGGTAGCTCTAATCTTAATGATGGTGATGTAGAAAAGATGAGAAAAGAAGCAGAGTCACATGCTGAAGAAGACAAGAAGAAAAAAGATGAAGTAGAAACAGTGAATCAGGCAGACACTCTGGTTTATACATCTGAAAAAATGTTCAAGGAGCTTGAAGGAAAAGTTGATAAGAAAAAACTTGAGGAAGTCAAGAAAGAAATCGATGAACTGAAAAAGCTGCTTGAGAAAAAGAATGTAGCTGATATCAAGAAAAAACTTGATGAGGTTAATCAGAAGATGCAGGCAATGTCAACTGAGATGTATCAAAAAGCTGCTGAAGAACAGGCAAAAAAAGCTCAGGCTGCTGAAAAAGATGACAAAAAAGGCAAAAAGGAAGAAAAGGTAGTTGACGCTGATTACAAAGCAGAAGATAGCAAAAAGGGAAAGAAAGATAAATAAACTTTTTTTCTTTACTTTTATTTTAACATGGCAAAAGACTATTACAAAATACTTGGAGTAGACAAAGAATCTACAAAGCAGGATATTAAAAAGGCTTACAAGAGACTGGCCAAAAAACATCATCCTGATCTGAATAAAGAGGAAGGAGCTGCAGACAAGTTTAAAGAGATAAATGAGGCAGCTGCTGTTCTTGGGGATGATAACAAAAGACAACAATATGACCAGTTTGGAAGTGCTGGAGGTTTTAATGGAAACTTTTCAGGATCTGATTTCTCAGACTTTATGTCAGATGCAGGTGGGTTTGGATTTGATTTTGGAAACATTTTTGACACTTTTTTTGGAGGCAGAAACGGATTCTCAAGAAGACCAAGAAAAGGGTCTGATTTAAGATATGATTTACAAATAGAGCTTGAGGATGCTGCTTTTGGAGCAGAAAAAGAGATTTATGTAACAAGAACCGAGCAATGTAAAAAATGTGATGGAACAGGAGCAAAAAATAAAAGTGATATAAAAACATGTGATGCATGTGAAGGAACTGGTTATAGAAAAGAGACAAGAAGAACTGCTTTTGGAATATTTCAAACAACATCTGTATGCAATGAGTGTAAGGGAAAAGGTCAGGTAATAACTGAGGAATGTGCTGAATGCAATGGAACAGGAAGAGTGGAGAGAGATAGAAAAATCAAAGTAAAAGTTCCAGAAGGAATAGAAACAGGAACAAGCTTAAGAGTGAGTGGTGAAGGTGAAGCAGGAGAAGGTGGTCCTGGCGATTTGTATGTTGTTATTCATGTTAAAGAGCATAAGATATTTGACAGAGATGGTGAAGATATTTACTTAAATGCTCCATTAAATTTTGTGCAGGCAGCATTAGGTGATTCTATTGAGATTCCTACATTAGAAGGCAAAGCTGAATTGAAGATTCCTGCAGGAACACAAACTAATACATTATTCAGGATGAAAGAAAAAGGTTTGCCTCATTTACATGGATATGGCTCAGGAGATCAGATGGTAAGAGTTATTGTGCAGGTTCCTGAAAAATTGAGTAAAAAACAAAAAGAACTTCTAAAAGAATTTGGCAAGGATCTAAAGGATAAGAACAAATCATTCTTCTCAAAGATAAAGGATGCATTTTAACTACTTTAAAATAGAAAACTTTAAATAGAATTCTCATATTTTACAACACAATACATTATTGTGGGGGACAAAAATGGATTCAAAAGAGTATGAAGACCTTATGAACGATGAGCCATGGGAGGAGGAAGAGGAATATGAAGATAAGAGTGGACGTCATAAGCCATATAGACATGGAACAGATTGGAAAAAAATAGCTTTTGTTAGTGGAGCTCTTACTCTTTTTGTTGCCTTACCTGGTTATTTTATAATAAATGATTACAAACAAGAAGAAGCTCTCAATCGTCAGGCACAAAGCAGTGAGATTGAGCGGGCAATCGCAGATACAACTTTAGAAGATACCTCTGCTTTAGAAGATAGTTTAAAAAGAACAATAGAAGCAGGAAGATTGTTACCAAACGGAATGGTCAGCGGTTATTAATTAAAGGTTTAATTCTTTATTCTTTTTATTCCATTTATTTCTTCTAAGAAATCAGAAACTTGTTTAGGGACTAATTCTTTCCAGTTCTCATTGTTTAAAACTCTGTCTCTTATTTTTGTTGCGCTTATGCTGTTTATTAAGTCAACCCACACAATTTTGTTTTTTTCCTCAAAAAGCTTTTTTGTTAATTCATTGTGTGTGTAGACATTGTCATACAATGGAACAGAGCTTTCCACATAATCAACATATTCATCATCATTTAGAATATCCTCAATTTGGATTATAATATAATTTGAGATATTACTTGCTTTTAGCACTCTCTGGATCATCTCTTCTCTTTCATCAGCAGAAAAAGGATTATCTGTTGTGTTGGTATGTTGAGAACTCCCAATCACAATTATAACTTTATGATTTTCTTTAGAAGCTCTTTTAACATCCTCAAGATGGCCTAAGTGAAAAGGCTGAAATCTCCCAAGAAACAATGCAGTTGTCATCCTTATTTCCACTTGATTGAGCATCCGATTGCTCTTAGTTCCTGCTCTGCTATATCTTCGCTATCAAGCACTGCTTGTATTGCTTTTCTCAGGTCTTTTGTGGTTACATCACTTGGATCCTGCCAGTTGTCATCTATTCTGCCTGAATAAACAAGCTTTCTTTTTTCATTAAACACAAAGCAGTCTGGTGTTACCTCTCCACCATATTCCTGTGCTATTGTCTGGCTTTTATCTCTTAAATAAGGAAAATTAAACCCTCTTTCAGTTGCTCTTATTTTCATGTTGTCTAAGCTGTCTTCAGGATAATTAACAGCATCGTTTGAATTAATACCAACAAATTGAACTTGCTCTTTGAAATCTTCCTGAAGTTTCATCAATCTGTCTTCATATGCTCTTGCATATGGACAGTGATTGCATGTAAAGAAAACAACTAATATTTTTTTATCTCCAAAATCCTCTAAAGAATATGATCTTCCGTCAACACCTGGCAGATTAAAATCAGGTGCACTCTCTCTGGCTTTTAATCTTATATTTATCACCTTGAGGTCTGAAAAAACATGATTGTTTATAAGTCTTTCACTTTTGAGCTTTTATAAAGATCTGGCCTGTAAGACCTTAATCTTATAACCTTGGCTTTAAGATATCTTTTCTTTAATTCTTCTTCAATGTTTTTTGTTATTGATGACTCCTGGTCATAACCAAGGCAGATATAATTTGGGTTATATTCCTCAATAACCCCATAATAATCACTTAAGTTACCAAGAACTACTTTGTCAACTGCTTTTATTGTTCTAACATGTTCAAGTCTTACTTTTTCATTGTTTTTTGGTGTTCTGCCTTTTATCTTTTCAACTGTGTCATCTCTTGCAACAACAGCTATTATATAATTAGCATATCTCTTTGCCTGTGTAATCAGATTCATATGCCCAAGATGTATGTTATCAAATGTTCCAAAAACCATTGCTTTTACTGTTTCTTTCATTTTATTTCACGCTCTTTTGATAATATTCAATCCCTGACAGGAAATCAACACTTGTGAATTCAGGGAATACCTTTTCAGAAAAGTATATTATTGTCCTTGAGGAATCCCATAATAACAGACCAGCTGTAAATTTTCTTCGGCCTGTCACAATTATGACATCTGCAGGTATGAAATATGAACTGTAGAGATTATCCTTTATTGTCTCTTTTGTTATTGAGTCTGGGTCTAGTTTTTCTGCCTTTACTTTTCTTGCTATTAATTTAGCTGCATCTGTAATCTCTTCCTGGCCATCATAGTTGATGCACAAATTAAGGAAGAAGTTATCATAATCCTTTGTTATGTCTATTGTGTTTTTTATAGGCTCAATAAGTCTGTAAGGTAAATCATACCATTTCCCAAGTATGCTTACCTTTACCATATTATTATGAATAACTTTGGAATCTTTTATTCTGTTGAAGAATTTAATCAGTAATTCCTTGAATATTGTAAAGTTCTCTGAATCCCGAAGTTCTTCTGATAATAAAAACACTGTCATAACAGGAATATTTAAGTTTACTTGGAGAGAAAGAAACTCCTCAATCCTTATGAACACTTTTTTGTATGCTTCTTCCAGAGGAATATTATGTTTTTCTGACCAGATTATATTCCCACCTATTGTAAGAGAGAGATGTCTAGGCATCTTTTCTTTCTTTAGAAGTATCTTTTTCTTTAAAACTATAAGCTTGTCAAGCATTTTTCCCCCTGAACAGTACTTAAATAACAATATTTATAAATCTTTGCGTTTAAATTTAAATTATGTTTTTAGAGATTATTTATTCAGTTTGTTTCTTAGCATTAGTGATTGGAACATACACTGATTTCAAAACAAGAGAAGTTCCTGACTGGTTAAATTTCTCATTAATTGCTTCAGGATTAGGGATAAGATTAATTTATTCTGCTACTGAGATGAATTGGAGCTATATAATAAATGGATTATATGGATTTGGTGTTTTTTTAGTGTTAGCAATGATTATGTTTTATACAGGTCAATGGGGCGGTGGTGATTCTAAAATGCTTATGGGATTGGGTGCATTAATTGGTCTTGAGATTAGTTTAGATTCATTCTTGGTTGGATTTGTTATTAATGTATTGATAATAGGAGCAGTTTATGGATTATTATACAGTCTTTATCTTACTATAAGAAACTGGAAGAAGTTTGTAAATGCTTTTGGAAAAATATTCAGTAAAAAACCTTATTCTTTGATTAGAAAGATTGTGCTGATTCTTTGTGTTATTCTTCTTGGCTCAATGATCTTTATTGAAGAAACTTCTTTGAGATTAACAATGTTTTCTCTTGCTGTTATACTATTTTTAAGCTATTATCTTTGGATACATGTAAAGATAATTGAAAGAATAGCAATGCACAAGTATGTTAATCCAGAGGAATTAACAGAAGGTGACTGGATTGTAAATGAGGTTAAAGTGGATGGAAAATATATCTGCGGGCCAAAAGATCTAGGTGTTGAAAAGAACCAGATAAATAAATTGATAAGACTGAAGAGATTAGGCAAGATAAAAAGAATACTGATAAAAGAAGGAATTCCATTTGTTCCAAGTTTTCTAACTGCTTTTATTGTAACATATATTTATGGAAATATTATATTCCTAATTCTTATGATTTAGTTTGTTAGAAAAATTAAGAAAGGTGAAGGGAACGCATTTCAAATTTCTCCATGCTGCATACAAAGCCTTTTTCTGTTTTCCGCTCCAAGATTTCCGGTATTGCTACTTTCTTTCTTGTTGTTTCCAACAGGAAGTTTCTCTTTAAGCTCCAAACGGCTTGTCTTTTTTGATATTTCCTCTTTCAACCAGGGTTTTCAACCGAAGTCGACTCCTTTGTTGCAGGGTTGAAGCATCTCAAAAAATAGTTTCATTTGAAATAGATCGATATGTTGTGCATACCCCCCAAAGCAATGGGAAGAAGATTTCCTTTATAAAGTTAACGGAAATTTCAAAGAAAACAAAAACTTAGCTCACTATTCTTTCTTTGTTTATGTGCAAACCATGTGTTTCGATAATTTTATATAATACAAACTCAAGATTAAGCAATATGCACAAAATACTCAAAGAGAATCTAATCAAAAATATATTTCTCATAATTCTATTCAGTTTATTATATCGTGTAATTCAAAATTTCTTGATTAATAGCAGTTTAGTTTCAGATAAAGCATCTGCTGGAAGTATAATTGTTGTTACTTCTATTATTGCTGTTACTGCTTGTTTTGGAAATTTTGCATTTACATATGAAAAGATAAATGTAAAAAATTCATTTCAAAGATATTTAGCTCATTTTACTACAGGATTGTTTATGTTAGTTATTGGAATAACTCTTATTTTTACTTCATTACTTACAACCATGATTATGGGACATTTTATTCTAATAAATATCACACTTTTATTACTTTATTTAGCTTGTGTAGGCTATGATTTCTGGGATGTATATAGATTATCTTTTTAACAACTCGAGCAGAGAAAGAAATTAAAGGTTTATAGCCAAAGCCTAAAAAGATAAAGGCTTATATATTTAATAATTCTTCTTTTTTATATGCCTCTTGACATTCTTTGTGTAGATGATGATATGCGTGAGCTTGTTAGTGCTATGCGTACATGCATTGATTTTAAGTTAAATGGTGCCTTTTTTACCAGTGGCGTTGAGGCATTAAAATATTTAAGAAACACAAATGTTTTGCCTAGAGCATATCTTATTGATATGAGACTTGCAGACATTACTGAAGAAAATATAGAAGAATTAGATTCGCCTTTACAAATTTTTAAATATGTAAAAAAACATGGGGATACAACTCATTTTAGATTTCATACTGGGAATCTTTCTGAACATGATGAAAAAGTGATTCAACAAACATCTGCAAAATACTTGATAAAAGGAGATGATGATTATATAGAGTTTTTTGAATTT
The DNA here is from genome assembly GCA_013202955.1 of Candidatus Woesearchaeota archaeon. Classification (GTDB taxonomy): domain Archaea; phylum Nanobdellota; class Nanobdellia; order Woesearchaeales; family JABMPP01; genus JABMPP01. The sequence goes on from JABMPP010000064.1 coordinate 6,542, forward strand.
CGAGGAGCACAAAACTCTTTTTAGTGAGCTGTTAAGTTAAAGGAACCCAATAGTTTATAGCCAAGAAGGGGGTTTATAGCCAAAGTCAATATTTGATAAGTTTAATAAAAGAATTGTTTTTACCATTATGCATGAATCTAATTGAAGAGATTAAAAAATATGTTGAAGATGAATGTAAAAAGGAAACAAACTTCTTTGGGGTAAATATCTATAATCATCATTTTATCAGCATGGTAAAATATGCTAAGATGCTGGCAAAAGAGACTGGTGCTGATGAGGAGATTGTTGAGATTGCTGCCTGGTTGCATGATATAGGGAGTATTCTTGGAGATTATGAGAATCATCACTTATCTGGTGCAGAACATGCAGAGAGGTTATTAAAAATATGATTATCCAAAGGAAAGGATTGAACAGATAAAACATTGCATTATTGAACATAGAGCCAGTAAAGATGTTCCAAGAAATACAATAGAGGCAGAATGCGTTGCTGATGCAGATGCAATGTCTCATTTTGATACTATTAGCTCATTGTTTTATCTGGCATTAATAAAAAGAAAACTAAATGCTGATGATGCAAAAACCTTTGTCAAAGAAAAGCTGGAAAAGTCCTACAGCAAATTAACCCCAAGAGCAAAAGCAATCATCAAACCAAAATACAAAGCTGCAATGCTAATTCTGGAGTAAATTCTTTAAAAACAAAAACTTAGCTCACTAAAATCGCATGAAGAATTCTGTTGGCACAGCATATCCAGGCGTATTGATCTCTGCTTGAAATGCTTTCAACCTGTCAAAAACAATACCTTGTCCAATTCCGCTATCTTTTCCCCAATAATTTACCAGGATTTCTTTCCTTACATGTGTGCTATCTGCCAGAAGGTCTATGAACCTGTCATGGGTGATGATTCTCTTGTCCTTCTCAAGCAGAGAAGAGTACATATCCCACATAAGCTTTTTCATAACAACTATGGCTTGTTTTTTAGAGGGATAGAAAAGCTCAGGTGAAAAAAAATCTTCAGGGATAATCATCCCATTTTTGTTGAAAGCCTTCATATTCAGATAGTGTTCAGTATCCGCCTTATAATTTCTATCCTCACATTTAGCCAAAACACCCTCAGGTATCGAAGCCAGCTTTTCTATAAGATTATAAGCTGAATGGTCTGACAAGAAGGTTACATCATACCCTATTTCTATAGATTTCATCATCTTTTTAGCGAAATTCAGTATGCTTTCTCCTTTAACCTTTTCACCAAATGCTCCTTTTGGGATAGATAACCCAACATTGCTGAGAGAATCCAGGTGATATTGCACCAGCACCTTAAGTTTCCTTGGTACTGACAGGTCAGGAGACTGGCTTAAGATATCCTCTGGCTGCAGCTTTATTCCATAATACTTCTCCATCTCATAGGTGAGAGCATCAGCTAATTCATTGATATCCCCGAATATGTCCTGCTTACTGAACAGGTCAGTTATGTTAGTATAAACCTTGTTTGCAGTAGTCATACCTGAAACCCTTTCATCTATATCTGCTATAAGAATTTCTGTGGGGCCTTTCAGATCAATATTGCGCATCCAGTCAGGGATGTGTTTTGATTCTGTTTTTTGCCTAGTGGTATGCCTTAGAGATAAAAATCCACCTTTGACAATAATTTCAAAGAACTCATCTGAAAATTTCATCTCATGTATGCTTCCGTCTGCTACAGCCTGTTCTAACTTTTGATATGCTTCTTCTGTTGCTTCTATTACATGGATAAATGCGAGGGATTCAGGATTGTATCTATACCTTTCGAGTGTCGAAGCTGAAATAGGGATTATTTTTGAGAAATATTCATTTATTAATCCTTTGCTAGATATCTTTTTTCTCCTGTGTTTTTCTATAAGATATAGTGATTTATCAATAGCATTATTGATCTTAGATGCTTTCCCCCTGGTATTGGGGGGCAAATTTTCCAGCTTAAGTAAACCATCTGATTCTATTCTGCTGACTATCTCTTCAACACCACATATAAGATCAAAAGAAACCATCTCCACATCGTTTGATTCAAAGTAATCTCTACTCAGCATTGTCTTACTAACATTTATACTATGATCTGATTTAAGCAAAGTGAATACCATCTTATCATAATTTTCCCTATCAAGATAATCCTGGGCATTAAAGCCATTGTCCAATATTTTTATCAAATGTAAAGAAGGAACTTCTTCAACAGGATCAGGAATCACTACATCTGTTTTGAAATATTTTCCAGAAAAATATGTGTCTGGATTAATCTCCTTCACCAACAATCTTTCAAAAGCATCGTACAGGAGGGAATAGCTATTGGCTTTTGATGTCATTGAAAACTCGCCTGACCTGTACATGGCTATGTCCCTTGGTCTGAGTGAAGCAATATCTGCAAAGAATTTATCTTTTAATCCCAATGATTTGAATTCCTGATCATAATCAACTCTTATAATCTCTGATATTATATTCACCAGTTCTATATTCCTTTTGGTGAGAACTCTTCCTCCAAAATGGACTTCATCAGGGTTGATGCTTTCATTAACCTCTATCTGTTTAGCCATTACATCCAGTGCTTCCATCCATACAGCAGAGACATAATCCAGTTTTTTCAAACCATTTGGAGTTTTGTAGGTTGGATTTATAGAGCCCACTATCATGCTTTCAAACTTATTCATGAAAAACTTGAGAAAGTGAGTATAATCAAATACATCCTGATTTTCATAAGCAGATATCAGTTTTCCTTCAAAAGCTTTTACTGGATATTTTTTAAGGTGCGGATGTC
>JABMPP010000065.1 GCA_013202955.1 Candidatus Woesearchaeota archaeon
AAAAAAGAAACTAAGGCAGTAATGGATTTCATGGGAAGTGTTGGTGCAGAGTTTAAAACTACCGAAGAAGCTGATGAAAAATGGAGTAGATGGTGTGTTGATAAAACTATTGTTAATGTTTTTAGATTTAAAGGCGACTTTGGTAATGCTGTCAAACTTTATAATTTTCCAACTAAAAAGGGTGTACCACCTGTTGATAAATTATTTGACAGTTTTAAAGAAGGTGAGATTGTTACAATGGGTGTAGATTATATGCTCAATGTTTTGAAATTGTTGAAAAGTATGGGACATAATAGTGTTGAACTTCGTGTGAAAACAGATTATCCTATGATGATGAAAACTGATAATTTTGAAATTATAATAGCACCGAGAGTTGAGGATTAATGAAAATAAAATACAGATGGTCTTGCGTGGATAAATTTTGTAGTAAAAAGACTCCATATAGAAAATGCCCAAACTGTAAACAATACACATATACTCAATACAAAGAAGTCAATTATAAATTTGTTTTAAAGAAAATGGCTTTTCGGGTAAGAACTGAAAAATGGTGGAAATGCGATAATTGTAAATTATACAAAGAATAGGTGATTAAATGTGGATTAAATGCGATTGTAGTGGAACATTTGAATTGTTTAGAAGTAAATGTATTCCAACAAGAATTACAGGAGTTTGTAGTGATTGTGGTATTAGAGTAGAGGGAGAAACTTTTAAAGAAGGTGAATAATATGGCGAAAGATTTTATACCAAGAGATATGATGGAAGAACTTATGAAGAAAGTTATGAATATTATTCATGATGCTGATGTTAAAGTTGCTAAACTCTGTGAGAAAACAGAAGGTCTTTATGCTCCTCTGATATTGTTACACGCACACGCAAGAGCAATAGACACATTTGCAACAATGGTAGGTATTGAACTTAAAGCAGTTTCAGATGGAAAGACATCGGATGAAGTATATGATTCATTTCAAAAATATAAGAAAGATATTGAAAATAAAGATTCAGATTATGTAGGTTGATGTAAATGTTTGGAAAAGATGTAAGAACTCCTGAACAAAGGGAGAAAGATTTGTTGGAAGCAAAAGAGAAAATCAGCAATATGAAAGTCAATAGCGTTATTAATCTATTAAATATTTTAACAGAAGAACAGCAGAAAGAAGTAATTAAACAGATGGGTTGGGAGTTGAAATGAAGAAATTTGTAATAAGTCAGATAACTTTAACAGTCATTATATTGATATGTCTGATAGCTGTGTTCATACACGCAAAGGATGTAGAAAAGCAGTTAAATGCTACACAAGAAGAATTGAAGTCGGTGAAGTTTTCAGAAAAAATGATAAAAGTAGAATTGAGTGCTTGTGAAATAAGATTGGAAAGTGAAAAGTTAATATCACAAGAATGGTCAGGCATACAGGAAATATTAGACCTACAAAAACCAATTTCAGAACGGAATTGGACAAAACGTTATGATTGCTCTCTGTTTGCATGGGATACAAAACTCTTACTTGAGAAAAATAACATTACTACTATGCGTGTATTAGGATGGATGGATGGAATAACTTGGATGGATTTTAATACAGGAGAAACTCATACAGACCGTATTAAGCACGAATGGAATGAAATCTGTTTACCATTTGAGCCACAAGATAACAGATTTGTAATTGGAGATGAAAGCTATCAGAAAATAAAATATATTGTGTGATATTATGACTGAATTGATAATAAAATTTGAAACAGATTATAAAATTGAAACAAGAAATCCGAGTGATGCTATAAGAGAAGCAATTAAGCTGTTGGAAGCAGATTTGAAAAAACACAAAGGAAAATTATCAGAACTCTTTAATGTTGATATTAAATGTTTTGGAGATAGGGCGTGGAACTGATGAAAGATAACTATACGAAAATAGATGTAATGCACATTATGGCGTGTGTTGGTGGAATAGCTTTTATGATAGGAGTGTGTTTAGGATGGTTGATATGAGTTCAAACAAGATGTGGGAAATGATAGAGATGCTTATAGATAATCAGCAGAAGCTAATTGACTATGTTGCTACATTGCATGATAAGATAGAAAATCTTGAGGAACTTGAAAAAAATAGAAAGAAACCAAGATGTCCTAAATGTAATAAACGTGGTTTTTATTATAGACTTAATGTTCAGAATACGAATGTTGGCTCTTCTGTGAAGCATATGTGTTTTTGGTGTAGATGGGATTTTATTGAAAAAAGTCCATATAAACCAAAGAAAATAAGCATGGAAAAAGCTATTAAAAAAATTAAAAGGTGATATTATGGAAATTAATCATTTAGGGGATGTAGTGCTTATGCTATTAGGTGCGACAGTTTTGATAGGATGGCTATCGTATATGTTGTGGAGAATAGAGAGGAGATTGAAATGAAAGACAAACACATAGATTTAGTAGATTACGGTGCTTGGGGATATGTTATAATAAAAGACAATACCATATTCTGCCCTGCTATCATGATAACGGAAGGTCATACAATGAAAGATATTTTTGATAAAATAGTGAAAGAAACAGGAATCAAGAAAATAATATTTTCGTCTGTTATTTCTCCTATGTTGAGGGCAAAGTTGAAAAACATAAAGAAAGAATGGGCAGAATACTCTGAATTGCACAAGGATTATATTAATTTTATAGAGGTTGAGTGGAAAGGTGAATGAGATGTCAGAAGTAATACGTAGGAGCTTTTCAATATCAAAGAAGAAATGTTTGGTATGTTTGAGAAAAACTGTTGGAGATTACATTTGTTCAAATTGTAGTCTTATGTATACTATAAAACTTGACTTACAATCAATCGTTTGTTGGTCAAAGTTATTCATAGTTAGCAATAAGAATAGTGAGAAATATTTTGAGGAAATGTATACCTTGTATAACAATGTTGTGCATGGTTTTAGAGGACAGGAACGTTGGGACAGACTTGACAAATTACGACCTAAGATACTCAAACTATGCAAGAGAAAGGGAGATGAAGTTGCAGAAGATGAAAGGCAAGAACAATCAAAGAAGATTAGATTGTTAAAGAAATATGGAGTTGATTGAAATGAAAATTATTGTAGGAATATTGTTGATAAGTCTTGTAGTTGTATCAGGGTGTGCACGATATATACAACCATCAGACGAGCTTCAAGCAGAGTTAGATATAGACTCTGACAATATGAGAAATAAAGGTATTATTGGAATGAATTGTACTGAATTACAGCATTATAAAACATATAGATGTGCTTTGCTTGAGAATTTTTATGGAGATGAAAATTGCAGTCCTGAAATGGTAGAAGTTATGAAAGCAAAGAATTGTTTTAAAGGTGAGTAAATGTTTGGGAAAAAAGAAAATAAACAGAGAAAGAAAGTGTGGAGAATTGGCGTATGCTTTAAAGACAACTCTAAGCTTCCATATAGAGAATGTGTCTATACGAAAAGTGTTGAAGAATATGAGAAAGAATTGAAAAGAATGAACAGAGAATGGAAGCGAACAAAATTCGTAACAATTACTCTACCGAGTGAATCAAAGAGCATGACTGTTCGTTCAGAAGATGTAGAAGTTATATTTGGAAATAAAGTATGGGATGATGATATAGTATGGGATTAAGTAAAGAAAGACAAATATCTGCAACTATGATAAGTTGCTTTGAAACATGGTTAGACAAAGTTCTGACAGCAGATGAGAAAGAACGGATTAAAAAGGAGTGGAAACGCTTTACTGATGATGAACCAACAGCTATAATCTATGGTGTTTCGTATTATGATTTAGAAGATGAACTCGTAGAAATAATTAAGAAATTTGTTAAAGAAATTGAGGGGAATTAAATGAAATGTGATGAATGTAAGAAAGTTATGAAAGATACACCAAATACTCTATACTATTGTCCTGTATGTAGCGATAGGTATATTTACAAGAAAAATGTATGTGAGAAATGTGGTAGAAAAATAAGAATAGAGAGATTTACAAGTGCTTTTTGTAAGAATCCTGTATGTTCACAGGTAAATAAGCAAGTATTGGGTGGAAGGTGAGTTAATGGAGAAAGATATTAACGAAGTTAAAGAGTTGTTAGAAAATACTGCACGAGATAGTGATTTGAAAGTTAGTGGAGAGATAGTAACATTAAAGACTAAAGAGCAGAGAGAAGCTGATAAAGAAATTGATAATTGGAAAGAAACCAAGAAAGACTATATTCCTATTAAAGAATTTGATACAGCACATGAATTGATTAACTGTCTGTTGAGGACTCCACAGTTCAATGGACTTATATTACATGGAGAGGGTGGTGTTGGTAAAACTGTTTTAACACTAAATACTATTAAATCAGAACTCAAAGCAAACGAATGGGATTATATGAATGGTTATACAACTCCTCTATCACTTGCAGAATTTCTTTACAAAAATAGAAATAAGAAAGTCATTATCATAGACGATACAGAAGGAATATTTAACAATCATCTATCAATGTCATTAATTAAGGGGGGTTTATGGGAAGTTGATGGTAAGAGAGTAATTACCTATTCAACAAAAAGTGATAAAACAGATATTCCTGACCAATTTGTTGTTAATTTCAAAATAATATTTCTGTGCAACCACATCCCAAACGAAAACGATTCTTCAACAAGAGCCATGATTTCAAGAACAATTCCATATATGGTTAAATTTACATTCAAAGAGAAGATGGATATTTGTAAAACCTTTGTTGAGAAAGACCCTACATTAACACCTGAAAAGAAGAAAAGAGTAATTGAACTTCTTGAAAAGAATGTAACGGAAACTACAAGAGATTTCAATTTTAGGACACTTAGGAAACTATTATCATTCGTAGAGTATAATGATGCTAAGGCAGAGGAATTATTTAGAGCCACAACAGAAGTAGATGAGATGAAAGAGGCATATTTCAAATCTGTGAAAGTTAGCAAAGTAGTAAAGGAACAACGTCAGCATTTCATGAAACTCACAGGAAGGAGTGCGAGAACGTTCCATTATGTTAAAAAATCAGTTGTTGCAAAGATGCAATCAGATAAGGATGTTGGTGCAACGACTCCAAACAAATAAATTTAGGGGGAATGAGTTATGACAAAAGAAAGTAAGTTAGATTGGACTAAGAATTTATTAAACAACTTAGTTCTTATAAAATGGGTTAAGAAGTTTAGTGCAGACAATCTCACAATAGACAACGAACTTGCAGAAAAATTTAAAATAAAATGCAATAAAGACAGCATCTCCATTGGAGATAAAACCATGAACAAAATGCTGATTACACAAGCAAAATTTGTTGGTAAAGAATTTGTGCGATACACAACAAAACAGCTAAAAGAAGCACTTGATTTAATCGGCTCTGATGGAGAACTTATCATCAGCGAGGACAACAATAAGGAATTGTTCATACAAGTTGGTGATACGGTTGTAGTGGTTTCTCCGTTACCACAATCCGATAAAGAATCTGTTGAGGAAGGTGAGGATGATGGAGATACAAACGAGTGAAGAAGCATGGGAATTGTTTCAAGAGTTGAGGGATAAAGAAAACAAAGTTGGGAGAGGATTCAATCTCTTGAGCAAACCATTGAAAGACAGGCAATACTATGTAAAAGTCCTGTTGGAAACTGAATTGAATTTGGTAGATAGAGAAACTGAATTAAAAGTAGATTCAAACCTACCTTTCATGTCTTATAGAACAGGAAGCGTGAAAGAATTTATCAAAGAACTTGTTGAATGGGTAAATACACCAAGATTCAAAATCAGTTTAAGGCACAACAGAAGGCAAAATAATGTACCAAGTTCGTGGGATTTATCTGACTTTCGTGAAAAACATATAGAGAATGTGAAAATCACGATTGGTGAACAGGCAAAAGAAGAACTGAAAAAAGTTTTTAAATTTGATTTTACGACAGAAGTTCAGAGATTAATGGCTTTACAACGAGATGCAACAGACGATGAAGAAATAGACTTTGAAAGATTTTGGTATCTTATAAATGAAGTCAAGAGCTTAGACAATATGAAAAAATGGGAACGTAGGGGATATAGCTACAATTCAGATGTAGACAATTCGTGTAAGATAGGATTCACTAAGCAAGAATACAATAAACGTCTTAGGGAATTGGAGAAAGAATTGAAAGCCCTGTGCAAAAAACATCCTATACTAAGGATGCCTTCCATATATTTGGAAGAAATCATAAAGAAACCAACGTTTGATGAGTTCATGACAGATTGTGAAGATGATATGAAAGAAAATTGGTCTGACATGGATAAGGAAGATAAAGCCGAACATGGCGACTATGATACATACTGTGAGAATCAGTTTGTATGTTGGTTAGACCATCAAGATTGGGATATGGAGTAACTTTTAAATAAACGTTACTCCCTATTATATTAATCAAAGAGGTGATATAATGACTATAATAGACTTTAATGGAATAATAGAAAAGGTAGAACTTGAAGTTATAGGAACGAATGAAGATGGAAATAAAAAGGTTGAGAAGCCAAGAAAGTTCAAATTGGAAGGCGACAACAGAACATTTGGTTGTTGGGATACTGAACTATTCCCATTGATTGCAAACAAAAAAATCGTTGAAGGCAAAGCAGATGAAGTTCAGAAACAGATGGGCGATACCACAGTAACCTTTAGAAACGTTCAAGAAATACAGGAAACAACTGAACTAAAGCATCCACAGGAACAGGAAACTCCACAAGAAACAGAGGGGTTGAAATCTGCTGACATGATAAACTACAGAGATGAAGTTGTGAACGAAGGTGTGCAATTAACTGCAAAGATTCATGAATCATTGGAAGGTATCAACTACTGCAACTTCACAGAAGAAAAGGCAAAGCAAGGATTACTTTCTACACTATTCATACAAATCTATCAAAAAAATAGACTTTAATAGAAATCCTTATTCCAATTAGGATTAAATTTGCCCTGTGCTTCCATTTCTCTTTGGCGTACCATTTCTTCTACATCCATTTCTACTTCTTTTATTATTATATTCATCATTACTTTACAACCTTTACATCTCTCTCGTGTAGTTGTTAAAGGAACAGCTTTCTTAATATCACATTCTTTACACATAGCTAACTTTATTTTCTGTGTTATTACTTTTGACATTTGTTTAACCTCCGTATTGCTCTCATAAATGGTTCTCTTAGATTATTAGTTTCCTGTCTGAAAATAGTTGATTTGGTCATTTCATTAGATAATTGAGTTGTTCTAAAACAATTTGGTTGAAATTTCTTAACATTATCAAGATATTCATCAACAAATTTTGTAAACATTTCTTCAATAATCATTTTTTTCTCTCCTTTAAAGCCGAAATATAATTTTTTACACGAGTATCATATTCATCACAAAGTTCACGTCTTTCTCCCATTGATAATTCTTCAATATCTCTATTACATATAGGACTATCTCCTCTATAATCTGAACATTTTACAAACCAATGACAAACTCTATCTACCATCATAACCAGACTCCAACCTCTTTTTATAAATTGAAAATCCATAATCATAATACCCAAAATCATCTTTTGTAGTAAATTTAACATAGATATGTGTGTCTGATTCCTCAACAACAATCGTCTTTATACGTTGAACGGCACTGAATACCACATCTTCTATTCCATTTAAGTTATAATTTTTTCCTTTGAATTTATCAACCAACATATCGAATAGCATACCTAAATGAACCCCAGACGCTTCAAAGCCATTCATTTTAATTGAATTAACTACTTTGTCATCATCTGAATAATGTTCCACGCCTTTTGTAACGTCATAAAATTTCTTTTGTCTTTCATCTACCATTTAAACGCCTCTTTCTCCTATTCATTTCTTCATATATTTCATATTGCCTACATCTCTTGTAATTATTTGGTGGATTACATCTTGTTATAAGATAAGATACTTTTGTTTGACATCCATGATAATATGGACACAACATCAGACTGCCTCCAATTTATCCTTTTTATCCATTAGAGCATTATGGGTCCTCACTTTAACCGGATCTAATCTTGAACTAAATTCTGAATGATATTGTCTTGTTGGTATCTTTGTTGTCATGATGTATCCTACAATTGCTTGTATTATTTTAACGCCAACATAGCCAATGATTCCAAATATCAGGCCCCATACAGGATCCTTCATAGTTACAAAACCGAATAACATTCCAGCACTTGAAAACACTACATCGAGAGCACCAAGCATATATTGACCCCAATCCAGGTACACTCTCATTCTAATAAACCATCTTCCAAATGCTTTTAGACGTTCCATTATATTAGTTGTCTAATTTGTTTATATAATTATGAAATTCAACATCAGGTATCCATACTTTTAAACCGTTATTTTCACCAATTTTCAATATTTTAGCAACCACTAAACCACGTAAAGTTTGTCTTGCTATACTTGACGTATAAAGTTTCTCAGCCATCCAAAGACCTACATATCCATATTTTTCCACGAACCTTAGAACTTCCTTTTGCTTATAACCTAATTTCATTCTGAATCAACTCCGTCTGCGTGTTCGTGTGGGGGGTTTTTGACTAGGTGCTTTAATTCACCTTCAAGCCTTTCAACTCGTGTGCATAATGCTACTATCGTGTCTCTGTGATTCTGAATTACATTGATTAATTTATTCCATTGTTCTGTTTTTACCAATAATTTCAAAAACTTCTCATCTATAAACAAATCATCTAATATTTTACCATGTTTTATAGCATCGTCTATAACGTCTTTCATAAAATCTTACTCCTTATCCATTTTTCAATCCATTTTAAACCTTGATGAGCACCAAAATAGTTTTGTTCTTTTGTTTCATTATATTTCTTCTCAAACTTATCTTTCAACTTCTCAATTTCTATAAGTGTCTCGTCAGCGACCTTTTTTCTTTCTATTTTTTTACAAAGTTTCCACGCCATGTTAAATCCAGTAATAAAAGCTCTTTTCATTTGTTCTGTAGGGTCTTCGTATTCACTCCACTCCATGAATGCTTTTTTTCTCTCTTTTAGTTTTCTTCTATTTCTCACGTTTATCAACTCCGTGTTCATGTGGGGGGTTTTTGATGTGCTTGTTTCCTTCAACCAATTCATTATTTATTTTATCAATCGTTCTGAGAACCCCCAGCTTTTTAATTTCAAGTCCCTTTAATTCCCTTTCCATCTTATCACGCATTTGTGTAAGGAATACTTGTCTTTCGGACAAAGGTTCAGTTCCAACTATAAATTCACCTTCTAATTTGTTGAGGTCTATTATTTGCTGTTCTCTTGTTCGGTTCATTGTTAATCACCACATTTATCTTTTAAATATCCTATGAGATTATTAGCTAATTTTAAAGCTTCCCTGAAATGTTTAACATCTTCTTTTAATTTCTGCATCTCGTCAGCGACCTTTTTTCTTTCGTGTTTTCGGATTTGATTTTCAAAATCTTCTAAATTAATTATGGTTTTCTCACATCGAATACACATAAAAAATGGTGTATTTTTCACGTCTAAACACGCCATCCATTTGTGTTTGCAATCGTCTGTAGTATTACGCTGTAATTTCCCAACCTTTCCTTGTGGTAATCCTTCTGGATTCATAAACACCAATCCCTGCATTTAAACCGAAAACCAGGTCTTTTCTCTAAAACACACCAAAGATTTTGTTGACCAACAAAGTGTTTACAATTTCCACATCTCTTAATCAAGTTTAGCACCTCTTGGGTATGTTAAATAACAGTCTCTTGTTTTACATTTTGGACATATTCTATAATAATAGATTGATCTATGATAGCCTTGTACTTTAACGTGCTTAATCCATTTAAGGCATCCAAGACACATACTGTCTGTAAAAATGCCAACAAACTGTCCTATAATTGTTATTACTATTTCTTTAATCATTTAATCATCACCCTCCACAACTCAGAAAGTATTGAAAGCACCAGTACAATTAGAATCCATCCAATCATGGTTCCACTGAAAAAATGACGTAGCTTTTCTTCAAATTTCATTTCGCTCACCTTTTAACATTTCTATTTCTACTCTCTTGATTATCCTGGACATTATAGGATATTTACACTTGAAGTTATCTGTGCCTTTATGTGTCCAGTTCTTGAAAGTATCAAATTTATCGGGCATTTTATCCCATTCTCTCATAACTATCTTGGCTTCATCTGTTGTCATTTCAATTTTCATTTAATCGCCTTCTCTATTTTTATTTTTATTGTGTCCCCTTCTTTGAAATCATACTCGTCTATTACTAATTTTGGTACGATAACTCCTAGACTATTTCCTATTTTAAATAACTTTTTATGAAATTTCATTCTAACACCTTTTAACATTTCTATTTCTACTCTCTATATGATCCAACAAATATCATACCTAACAACACGAGTACAGCTGCTGGAAACGAATCCATACTCTGTGTTAATATCCCATATGCAACAATTCCAATCAATATTAAAATCCACATATTTAATCCTCCGGGAATAATTCATTAGATGCTTTAACCATATCACCATTAGTGACTATGAGATTATTACTTCTAAGATACGATATGTAGTTATTGAACCCTCCACCACCTGGAGAATAGTTAGTTTGCACAGCAATTTCTTCTTTAGATATTTCTCCTGGATGGACATCAAAAACAACTTTCAATATCTTAGCAGGACCTGTTTTTAATTTAGAGAGCCACATATTCAATATGATATTAGGATCAGTAGATAGTTCCTCAACTTCACCAGCTTGATTAACACCTTCTTCTGTGATGTATAGCACATCTCCAGAGTATGTTATTAGACCCATAGTTTTCAATTTAGACAGGTAATTTTGAAATCCTCCACCTTTAACAGAATATCCAGTAAGAAGTGCAACCTGTTTCTTAGTTCTGCCTTGAGGATAGTACATTGATATTGCTTTCAATATTTTTAGATGCCCTGATTTCAGAGCATTTGGATCGGTGGATATCCCTATACCATTGAATGCCTCTAAAAGTGGATTAGTGGATATGTTTTCCTTTATCTCTGTAACTGCTTTATTAGTATATATATCTCCTGTTTTATGATCCCAAGGCTTAATGCTCACTTTAGGTAACTTAATTTCCACTCCAACTATTTTGGAAATATCTGAAATCTTTAAAGAAATGCTATGGAGCTTCTGCTGTAGTTGCTTGTTTGTTTTGTTTAAATTATTTATCTCAAATTCTTTCTCTCTTTTCATTCTAATGCTCTCTATTTTAACGGCTTTTTCAATTTCAGCATTCATTCTATTTTGATCTATCGGTGGTCTCCTAACTTCCATTCTTACTTTCCTCAATTCAGCTTTAAGGTCTTGTACATTATTTAATTCCTTTCTCGCTTCTTCTGGTAAATCAGTTAGTTTAGCAAGTACCTTTTTGAGCTTATCTGTTGCTGGAGCGGGCTTTACTATGACTCCACCACCAACCTCTGGGTGTGATGTTTTTACCCTACCTATTTTAACCTTTTTTATGGTATCAGATATAGCAGGACCGAATGCAAAGAATTCACCAGCTTTTAATGTCCTCAATTCAAGCATTTGTGATTTAGAGGCAAAACCTAGTTCTTCTGATGCTCTTTTCATATCTACATCTAATCCAGTCCTTCCTATTAATTTATTATTCAATTCAGCAGCAGTATCCTTATGTAATTTAGACAATCTCTGAGTAGCTGCAATTAGAGCAAATCCTCTCTTTCTTCCACGAGTAGCCATATCTATTACAGATCCCAGTGATTCTGATTTAGATTTTTCAGGAGCAAAAACATGAGCTTCATCAAGTACAACAAGACACGAATGCCACAATTCTTTTGGAGCATTAACCATTGAATCTAAGAATCTTTTAACAAAAAGTATTCTCTCGTGCTGTTTTAATTCATATAAATCAATTATGAAAGATACTCCTGTTTCCAATATCTTTTTAGCCAGAAGTTCTGCTGATTGGATGTTAATAGGAATATCACCATCTTTACCAACAATAATATAATCATATCTTTCTCTCAGAGTTAGAAATTCTCCTTCCATATCAAGAATGATTTGTTGAACCTTTCCATGAGTTTCTTCCAATATCTTTCTAAGAGCATAAGATTTTCCACCACCACTGTTGGCTTGCACGAGCATCCTGGTTCTCAATAAAGTAGGTAGATCTAAGCCAATCTTCTCCAATCCTGACTTTCCTATTATGGCTTTCATTCAGATTCCTCCAGATTGAAGAAATACAACATAGCTAAAATACATCCATACTCTATTCCTAATGTGAACCTAGAATCGTTCCACATATCCTTGGCTATACTCCCTCTCATATTCTCTGGTATTATATCTCTGCTTGGGACTTTTCCATTTTGAACTTCTTTAATCCAATCTCTAGCTGCTTGTTTAAGGTCCTTTATAGTAACAATATGTTTAAGCTGAATGTCTTTCAAAGTTATCATTTAGATTCCTCCAAGTTGAAAAATTCTGTAATCCACTTTATAGCTCCCTGTATTTCAGTTTCTTCATGTTTTGCAAGATATAGAATAGAATGTTTCCTCTCATAACAAGTGTGAACTGATGGAGCAAGACATATTAAACAGTAGCTTCTTCCTTTGTATAGATTTTTTTCTAATTTTTCAATCCACTCTCTAGCTGCTTGTTTAAGGTCTTCCAAGTCTATACTAGATTTTATACAAATATTCTTTTCATGCCATTCGTCTATCCTTTCTGTATCGTTACTACAACTACATGGTTCTGTTTTCTTATCCGGATACCCGTATATGGTAAAATCTTTCAAAGTTTTCATTTAAACACCTTCACATACAATACAGCAACCAAACAATCTACCAAGTTCATTCTTATTTCTCTGTTTTGGCGTAAACAAGTTGTAAGGCACAAACAATCTACAATGATCCATTATCATGTTAGCCATTTTACCTTTCTCTGTACGCATAGTTGGTCTGTCGTAAGGATTCTTTTCTAATTCTTCCATTTCCACTAATACAGCATGCTTAGCTTCTTCATCTCTCAAATTCACCAATCGTAAATCAAATCCAAATATTCTAACCATTTAAATCACCATAATATTTCAATATCACATTTCTTACAAAATTCACAATTACACCCGAGCCTAAAGGACTGTACCATCATTTTTTGGCACTTCGGACACAGGCTCGACTTTCCCCTTAGGAGCTTCATCATCAATAAAATAGATGTGTGCAGGGGGAATAATGTGCTTATCTATCTGACCAAGCAATTCAAGCTTCATCAAATATTTAGAAACAGTAGCTGCACTGGATTCAAGTGATCTAGCAATCTGACTTTGACTCATTCCACGTGGGTTGTTTTTTAACAAATCAATTATAGAACTTTCTATTATGTTATTAGTATTCATGTTATCTATTTAGACTACCTAACTTAAATGCTTATCTGTTCCATGATATATATAATGAATAATACATAAAGCTTTAAGTAGTGTTATACATATATAACTTAGTATGATAATCGCAATAGACGAGTCTAACAAAGGAACTACTATAGGTGATTTAGTAGTTTCTGGAATTTTAATAGATGATATCACAGAACAGATGAGTTTCAAGTACTCTAAGACCCCTATAAAGGACTCTAAGAAGTTATCTCGAAAGCAGAGGGAACTAGCCTTTCCTGAGATAATTCGACTTGCATACGATACTAAAATGGTGTTTATTAAACCTAGTGAGATGGAAGAAGAAAATTTAAACAAATTAGAGGCCATGGCTGTTGCTGAAATTGTAAGTCATTTTGTTGAAAGAGTTGGTGCAGGAACTATAACTGCTGTTTATATTGATAACTATGAAATTTCTAAGGAGCACTTTTTTAAACGCCTGAAAGAACTCACCCCCGAGTTATGCGGTATACCAGAAAGCAAATGGGTAGTTGAACATAAAGCAGATGAAAACTATTTGTGTGTGGGTGCCGCTTCTATTGTTTCGAGAGTTATGTCAGATATGCAACACGACAGATATCGCCATGTCTTTGGAGATTATGGCTCTGGATGTGCTAGTGATGCAAAGACTAAGAAGTTCATACGGGATCGGATTGACGATTTACCAAGAATTGTGAGGAAGTCCTGGGGTAATGTTAGAAGAATCAAAGAAGAAAGCATGAGGAGATTTGAATGAACTGTGATTATGAAGAATCTTGTAGTGCATTTGAAGCAGATGATGAAATGTGTGGAGACGACTTTAGAACTTGTAGACTATTTATAGACTATGAAAAAGGAACACCAGAATTTATAATTACAGAAACCCAAAGAGAACAAACAGATTATGAAGCAGATAGGACAGACCTTGCTGTAAGTGCAGGATTTAAATCTATGGTTGTTGAATATGCAACTACAATACACAGAGAAACAGGACGTATCTATATGTTTGATGCTGTAATTAGACGTGATGTAGAAGCTGAGGCAGAAGATGATACTGATGAAAGGTTTAAAGACCTAATGAGTGGCGTAGATTTAGGTGAGGATGATGAATGAAATGCCCAGAATGTAATGGAGAGGTTGAACAAAACAGGAATAATAGTAAGAAGTTCTGCTCAAAGAAATGCTACAATAGAAACTATATGAGGAAATATTTGAAGAATCCTGAAAATCGTGGGAAAATGAATGAGAGAAATGCTGCACAATGTAGAAAGAGATGGTTAGAAGATCCAAAATATCGTAAAAAATCCGTTGAATATAATAAAAAATGGAGAAAGGAAAATCCTGAAAAAATACGTGAACTTAAACTAAAATATATTAAAAGTGATAAAGGTAAAGAAACCTTGAAAAAATACCAACAAAGTGATAAATATAAAGAGTATAGAAAAAAATATTTTAAATCAAAATCTTTTAAGGAATCTCAGAGAAAATACAAACAAAGCGATAGGGGTAAGAAAATGATGAAAATAGCTATGAAAAAATATTCTCAAACAGATAGTTTCAAAAATAGCCAGAAAAAATATCACAAAAAGAATAGGGATAAAATTTTAAAATACCAAAAAGAACGTTATCAGAAAAATAAGGAGGCCAGAAAGTCATGATGAAATTATATGCAGAGGCTAAGAAGATAGTTGCTAAGAAATTGATAGCACAGAAGAAATATGATCCATATACTAAAATAATTACCTATGTTATATTGAGTCCATCTGGAAACCAATATCTCATAGAACTAGGTGTTGGAGGATCTCATAGTTGTGATTGCAAACACAAAGAACATTTCCCTGATAATTTATGTAAACATGAAATAGCTGCTATGCTTATGCAAGCTGGAGTTTGGGCAGAATGAAACCAACAATAGAGACTCGTAAAGGAATTATCAAGATATTGTTTTGGAAACAGAGTATTTTGATTGATGGGGAAAATGATAAACTATATGTCAATGGCAATCCCCTGATAACAACACAGACAACTAAATTATATGATCTAAGACATACCAAATCGGGTAATGATTTAAGACCTAAGAAAAGAATTAAAACTTTGAATGTTGATAAGTATATGGTAGTAATTGATGTTAGTTGGGATGGAAGATTGTTCTTCCTGCTATTCACAAAACCTGCATACAAATCTTTGAGAGCATCTCCTTGTTGGAGTGCATCATACTGGAACAACAGACATACTAAGCAAAAAGAATTTTACGCAGAAGGATTATCAGTTCCCAAGTATCTTTATGATTCCATTGAAAATAGATGGAAATTAAATCAGGAGGTTTTTTAAATGAATTTGAAATGTATTATATGTAGTAAAGACGCAAGAGTCATATACAAGGGATCAACCTATTGTCAGACTCATTGGACCGGTATGAAAAATAAAGCGGTGAAAGATTATGAACAAAATAAGTCAATTGAACCACGAAATCCAGAGCCTGTACCTGAGCCTAAAGACAGTGAGGAAGACACGCCAAAATTGCCTAAATCTAATGAGGGAATCAAAACAACAAAACAACCAATCTTCCCAAAGAAAAGATAGTTTCAATAAACTGAGTATGATTGCTAAGGATTGTCTTGTGAAAGAACGAGAATACAAGAAAGAGCTGGGACAGAAGTTTGCAATAAAGAGAAGAATAGAGGGATTACAATGAATTATGAAAATTGTGAAGTATGTGGAGATAGTGTTGAAGATAGTCAATTATCAGGCACTGGAATGTGTGATGAATGTGCTTTGCTATGTGGTGGTGTTTTTGCATTAGTAATGTAAAGCGTAGAAAGTGTCCACAGTGCGGTACTACATCTGTTGATGCTAGTCCAGATACTCGTTGGTTACAATGTAGGAAATGTAGTTATGTCAATAAAAAAAATGTGGAAGTGCCTGTTCTGCAACGATGTGGATGAAGAATATCTTGCAGGAATGTGTATGAAATGTTCACTTAAAACACTTAGGAATCACGATAGGAGGCAGAGATCATGGAATGGAAAATGAAACCAAGATTGCAATATTATGATAACAAATATTTTATGTTTGCTTCTGGTGGTGCTGATCTATGGAGAACACATAAGGGTAGGAAGATAGATTTGAAAACACAAACTGTTTTAAATATAATGAATATTCAAAAGAATGAGAAGGTACTTGACATAGGATGTGGTAGAGGAGAACTATCGTATCAGTGTATTAAAAAACGAGGTAAGGTAACTGCAATAGATTTTTCTAAGAAAGCACTTGAATTTGCTGAAATAACTTTTAAGAATCTGAGTGAGTATGGTAAGAAATACCTGGAAGTTCATGAGATGGATGCAAGACTATTGAAGTTTCCAGACAATACTTTTGACGTTGTTGTAATGGCTGATATAGCAGAACACATGAAAAAATACGAACTAATTATTTCTCTACAACAGATTCGTAAAGTTCTCAAACCTACTGGAAGATTAATCATACACACACTACCAAACAAGAATTTATTAAATAAGGCTAACTGGGTAAAATATCTTAGTTTCGGTGAGGTGGAAGTGACACCTAAAGGATGTGAAGATGTGTTTGTGCATCTTAATGAATTATCGCCACAAGACCTTACAGAAATGTTAACAAAGTGTGGTTTTACTGCTAAGGTTTGGGCTGATATACTGAATGATAATGCTCAATTCAATGCAATAAGGGGCCATAAAATTATCAAATGGTTATTGAAATGGACAGGGCTTATGAAGTGGTTTGGAGTATCTGTTTTCGCAATAGCACACAAAGATTTAAACTACGAGAGGGATTAATATTATGTTAGCAACAAGAAAGAGGACCAAATTAAGCCAACATCTTGAGGCATCTGAATTAGCTGATAAATTGCGTGCACAAGATTGGGGATATGAATCTATAGCAAAGGAGATTAATAACAAGTTTGATATGACTATCAGTAGAACTTCTGTTATAAGTTATTTTGAAAAGAAAGAACAAAACATGGGAAAGATACTTGCACACAGCGAAGAAGATAAGAGAAAGGCTATTGACTGTATAAGGGACATCAGCGATCAAGTTAAGATTCTAAATGAAGATATGTGGAAAATTTATAATAGTGTGGATAAGGACGATAGTGCGAGTGTTATAGCAGGACAGAATCAAATTATTAAACTTCTACAGTTTCAACAAGGCAGATTAGATTCTCTTGACCGCATAGTTGTTTCTGCTCAACAAACCAATGTGAATGTAGATATAGTGAATATGGCAGTTCGTACAAACACTATTGTTGAGAAAAAAATGAAAGAACACATTACAGACTTGGAAAAAAGAGGAATTATCAAGATATTGAGACCGGAAGATTTGGAGTGATCTTATGCAAATAACAGGTTGTGTAATAGACCTTCTTCTCATGATATACTATTCTCCTCCAGGTGAGAGGATTTGGATTAGGCAGTTAGCAAAATTAAATTATAAATCAGAATACCATCTGTATGTTATAAGGAGAAAGTTAACAGAAGGTGGAATCATTCATGTGAATAGAATTGGTGTAAGAGATTACCTTAGTCTAACAGCAGAAGGATTGGAACTTACTGAAAAATTAGTTGACTTCTTTAGAACTGCTGCAAAGCATGGTCTTAGCACGAGAGTTTGGGAACACACTATACTAGCATCTTATGACAATAAAAGAAAACCCGAGTGATTCCCATAATGGTTTCTTTCTACATAGATTGTAGTTCATTTTTTAACCATCCAATTATTCCATACTTTCTATAAGTTGCTTCTTCCGCATTATGGCATTTAACACACAATACTATCAAATTTTCTAAATCGTTATTTTTAGTTTTCCTATAGGGAATTATGTGATGAACATGCAATACTATATTATTTTCA
The DNA here is from genome assembly GCA_013202955.1 of Candidatus Woesearchaeota archaeon. Taxonomy (GTDB): domain Archaea; phylum Nanobdellota; class Nanobdellia; order Woesearchaeales; family JABMPP01; genus JABMPP01. The sequence continues at coordinate 18,239 of JABMPP010000065.1, forward strand.
TTACATTTACAACACTTAAAATTGTCTCTTTCTAGACACTCTAATCTCTTAGTATTCCAGTCTCTACCTCTATATTTACTACTGCCACCCAACCATCTAGGATTTTTACTGCCCAAATACATTCCATTTTCTTTCCGATATTTCCCAAGACATTTAGTAGAACAGAATATTTTATTTTCACTCTTAAGCATCTCAAAAATTTGATCACACTGTAAGCATTTTTTAGAAATAATACTTTCACGATGTCTCAATTCCATTGCACATTCATGTGAACAGCATCTATCACCTCGTTTTGATCTGGATAAAACAAGCTCAAATTCTTTGTTACAAACTTCACATACATGCAAAACCCTTCTTTTCCTCGAGTTATCCATACATTCATAACTACAAAAATTTCCTGAACGCATCGATGGATATATAATAAACTTCTTACCGCATTGTTTACAAGTTCTTTCTTTTTTACCCCCCTTCCAATTTGGATTGTTATTTCCAACATGGCCATGTGCAGAATAACATTTCCATGAACAATATTTACGATTACGTTTATAAACTGTTGACGGTGGATAAGAAACTTCTTTGCCACACTTTTTGCATTTTATAGGAACACTCATATAATCAATCCTTGTGCGTAGGTGAATCTAACCTTGCTCTTGTAATAAAATTGTGACCATTCTCCATCGCTTCCTCACATAGAGCCAAAACTTTTTTTCGGTGGGCTACCCCCGATTTAAAATCGAAACGAATGCAGTTTACGTGCAATCTAGTGGGATGGTCAAAACGATTCAGAACTTCTATCTCAGATCTGTTTAGCATACTAATTTAGTATACGCAATCTTTTTAAACCTTAAATTTGCGATACAGATATTTACATGCATTTTCAATTACATTGGTTAAACCTATTGCACCAAAACCAGTTGCGACACCAGATAACGCTACTTCATTAATAGCCAAGCCCTGTGCTCCTAGAACACCACCTGCTAATGCCGAAATAACGACTGTTGGGATAAATTTCTTATAGTTGAATTTATCTGTTTTGTTGTTTATGCTTTTTGCATATCCCAATCCACCTGCTACCACACCAGCAACTGCACCTACCAATGCTCCTATAGGATCTATCATATAGAGACCTCCTTAATTTAACATCCGAAGATGAATATAAAAAGTAATGCATTATTTAAGCTTATGAAAAAATCAATCCAGCGGATTCAACTGTAGGCTCTGTATTGGATGCATCTGATGCTAATTCTATTTTCAATTTAAGGTATTTTCCTGGGGTAGACACAGTGCTTAATTCATTTCTAGCAATAGGTATCCACGATGCTCCATTATCAACAGAAAAGAAGAATAAAGAAGCTCCTAGTTGACTGCCATTTACTTTCAGTTGAATTTGTGTTATAGCTGTGTCTGCTGTTCTTGCTGTAGATATCAGAGTTCCAGATGTTTCTCCTGACAACAAACTCAATTTGCCTTCACTAATTGCGAGATTCGATGTACTAAGTATATTGCTATTGTCATTGAATGGGAATATATATGAAAAATCAAGAGAGTTCGGATTCTGCAAGTCCTGTAGATTTTGTTCAGCATCTATTCTCTTTTTAATAATTTGTGGGAGATCTCGTGCTTCCTTTTCTATTGAAACATTAGTACCAAATCCTTCATCATGTTTAATGGTGTGTTCAAAATCAATTATTCTGTATCCAGCAGGATCACTCAACCCATATTCTTGTGCAGAAATCCATATTGCTTCTCCTGGTTGAAGTGTTGCTAGCCCAGGCATTGCTGTTAATGATCCAATTAAAGGAGCGTTTTGATACTTGGCTAATTCAGAATCTGCACGTTCTTGTGCTTGTTCGTATGTGACTATGTTAGTATCGTTTACAACAAGTTCTCTATCAGCAGCACCAGTTGAAGCTGTTGATATAATAGGCATACCATCCTGCTCTTGACCATACACTCTAATTTTATTCTTAACTAAAGCATCATCATCACCAAGCCCTTCTATGCTAATCATATTGAAATCGTGCACAATAGCTTCTTGAGCATTTCCAACGCTTTTTCTATTAAAGAAGTGAACAACCAAATTAGCATCTACGTAAATATCCCATTCCATAGCATTTGCAACTTCAATTAAACAATCCCAGAGTGGTTTTTCATACCAATTAACTGTCATTGTGGTAGCGTTAGTGTTGACATTAGTAGTTGTAAATTCAGATGCATATTCAGACATCAAATCAGTTATTATAGTGGAAGATGCTATATCAGTAAAGCTCTTTGTAACAAGAATATCTAATAGTTTCTTAGCATAGTTTCTGCCTTTTATAACTATATATGGAAATCCACCGTCACTAATTCTTTCTGGCTTTTCAATAGTTCCCCTGAAACGTTTATTTGTAGGAGATGCATAATCAACGTATAGGTAAACAGTTTCCCCACCAATATATTTCTCAGTATATTTATTGTCATGATTCGGGAGTTTAACACTAAAGTTTCCGATAGCGAGTTCATTGACACCAAAAGTAAAAGAAGCTTCTACAATATCATTACTTAAATCATCAGTTTCGCTTGTTCTAATTACTTCAACTTTGTAATCAGGTGTGGTTGTTGGAGGTATCCATACAAAGGGTTGTCTACCCATCCTAGCTTTAATTGGCACAAACACACCCCATACAACATGGCTCTATGTAGATAGTAGGATACCATAAGTTCCAGTATGACCACGAACATTCATAGTTGGCTCTCAACCAAATGCCATATGTTTGATTGAATGTCATATCTGTAATATAGGTTAATGGATTGGTCGTAATTATGGATGAGCTATCTACATCAGAAACATTAGAAGCCGTTAGATTAATACAACTAAATGATTCATTAGAGTAGATTCTTAAATCAGCTTCTTTGTCATATCCTAAGAAAGTGATATTCCATATTGGTGTAGAATTGCTTTGTCCCCAAGCCGATACATTCTTAGATGTAGCATTTTTAGGTATGAACTCTTCATAATACGTTTGATTTGGTAAATTTAAATCCCAATCAGAGAAGTATACCCATAGTTCTGTGTTGTTTCTATCGGTTGAATTATAAGCAGATATATTGTAAACCACTGTTCCGTTGTAGGATATATTGATGCTATGAATGTTCACTGTCCCAGCCTGAGAACTACTTATGTTGATTGGTACAAGAACGAAAGCTCTATAGTCCCTGGCATCACCTATAGTATAGTTCATTATAGCACTAGCATTGATATTTATTGGATTTATATCCTGTCTGAAATCAAGTCCACTTACATTTAGAATTCCAGATGTGGAACTGCTGAATACAACTGGGACATCACATAGCGATTGTCCTTCGCATGATGCTTGTAAATAAGTGTTGAATGCTGTTAGATTGAATATTTTAACTGCTGTAGATGTCAGAGTTGTTACTGTGTTGTCTGTAGTTCCATCATTTCCAATATCTATGTATAACTCCTGCATATCATTGGTCACATTCCAATTAGCCATAGCTTCGTAAAAGCTTATGTCTGGGCTATCGAATTCATATAATATTCTTAATGTACTATTCGCTTCTAGTAGTGATATGGCTACGTCATAGAAATTGTCTGCGGATGCAGCGTGTTTAAATTCAACCCAAGAAGAATTTGACCATTTCCAGATATATAAATTTACGCTTCCCCCCAACGGTGTCCACAATCCACCTATAGTTACATTTTTAACATCTGTGATATTGTCTGGATATACGAAATCAACATAGGATCCGTGGCAAGTCCTTCCAGTGTATACAGCAAACGTTGTTGTATTACCATCACACGCTTTACTAACATTCACCCAACTACATGCTAAGTTAAGACTGCACGAATCTGCTCCAATATCACTATAATTGAACGTTCCAGTTGTGTTGGCTGCTACAGTAATATTAGCAACCGAAAGATTGTTTGACGTAGATAATGTAATGTTTTTAATGAAAGAACCTGCTCTATTGAATTTATATATGGTAGAATAAGTATCGTCAGAGAATTGTTCATTAATTAACGTAGTATTCTCCAGTTCGCCAGTGGAATTCCATTCTAGAATCCCATCATTGCCAATATCTATTTGAACGTTTTGAGGATAAGTTGTACCACTGAGTCCACCAGTCATATTCCAATAAGCCCAGTTAATTCCATCTAAAGGTCTGAAATATAGCCATATTAAACTATTTCCTGCTGTTGCAAATGTCACATTAACTTTTTCAGAACCGTAGTTTTTCAGTTCATTATTAAATCGTACTCGTGTATCGTCAAAATATGAAACCCCATCAGTACTGTTTAATATAAGATGTATCGTAGGACAGCTTGAATCAGCATATACAGAAACAGTTGACTTTGACCAAGTCGTAGCAGTTACCTGATTTCCATAAGTATTTCCTGCACATGCACTTCTTGCATCCACAGAAGCCGTTGCAGTACCATCAGTTTTCATCCAAGCAGAGAAATTTAATGTCTCGCCATATGCCCATGTAGGTACAGTATAATTTTGATGAACAGTATTTTTAGTCCCATCTCCGAATAATTCAAGAGAATAATTACCTTTATATGTATTATTTGAAGGTAAGGCATGAATTATTCCAGTAGCCGTATTAGACCAATTATCAGCATACATGGTTCCGTTGAGTACCGATACTTCATCTATAATTCCGTTAAACCAGAAGTTATTTGCTACTCTATTTGCACCAATAACAAATGCCGTTCCGTCACCATTCTTAGTATCGCCGGGGTGGTATGTTTTATTATAGAGTATTCCATCTATCCAGATATATGAATTGTTACCGTCAAATGCCCCTACAACATGATACCAAGTATTTTCCTGTGGATTGATATAAGCATTCGCATTTGTAATAGAACTTGTCGTATTACCATGATGGAATTGAAATAATCGTGACGATTCAACTAGATTCCCGCCATATATCAAAGCATACGCATCTCCACCACCCAACCATGCCCTTCCTGCTATAATCTGGTTTGCTTGTGATAGATTGTGTACTTTAACCCACGCTTCTATTGACCATTGAGAATCTGTTAAATTGAATCCGTTTAAGTCTCCACTACCAATAAGTATTCGGTCATCCACACCATCAAAATCACACCCTTCACCTATTTTACCGAAGGCAGATATTGAGGCACTATTATCTTTCACGTAAACAAATTCATCATAAACTTTTAGTTGGTGTGTGCGATTATAAATTGACCATCCATTTATTTTTAATACATATCCTATTCTTATTGGACTGGATTGTTGTACACAACCACTCAGTATTTTAATAGAATTATTCACTTGGGTTGTCCAATTATATGTAGTTGGGTCTAAGGCTTCTGAAACATCTATAATATCCCACCCACCATAATCATAGCGATAACAATAAACGAGTCCCATTGTATATGATGTTGGTGCTGGATTGCATGAAGCATAAGAACTTCCTATAGTTCCACACGGCAACAGTTGCATGGATACATTCAAATAAACATTATCAGCACCTGTTGTCAGATTTGTAGTGAAATTAGTATATGTTGATGTCATGTTATTTCCGGGAACTGTTCTTGTCCAAGAAACATTCAGGGAATTGTATGTTACCTGATTGCCGGGGAATGGTGGCTGTCCGTCATAATCGCTTGATTGGTTTCCGTCCCACTTCCAAGAAACGTCTGGAACGTTTGATTCTTCTTGATGGTATGAACAGTTTGCACCAGTTATTGTAGCATCATTGCTAAAATCACTATCGTCTGTAACCGTAGTTCCTGTTATAGAATCAAATGTCCATATACCCACGTATTGTGAGTTCGTTCCATTATCTTCGGTAGACCTATGTTTTTCTGTTGTTGTAATGAAATTCTCTATATCATTGTTCAATAAGTCCTCAATCAATGGAGTATTATTAAATAATTTATTCCTCACAGACTCAGCTATTGTCACGTTACTAGCATTAAAAGGTGTTAGCATATCTGTCTCTACTATTACCAGACCCGTCATATTTACTTCTAATTGAACTACAGAACCCTGTTCATAGTGATTAATACTACCCGCACCATCTAAGAAAACTCCACCAGCAGCAGAAATAGATATTGTATAATTAACTTCTGATGTCGATTCATTACCACTCGTATCATTTGCGTAAACTTTCAATACATTTATACCAAAAATATCACTAATATCAGATACGTTCCCACAATTAGCTATGGATGTGTTTACTCCACCATTCAGGATGTACCAACACTTATTCACAACAGTTGTATTAGTTATAGATAAATTTAAGGATACGACTAAATCATTATATGTTGTATTAGTTGGGCTAATGATTAATATTGATATATTACCAACAGTTTCTAAGCTTCCTAAAGAACTTGTAATATTTGCTATCTCAAAAAAAGTTATGTTATCGGCAGATATGTTTATTTCTTCTGATGCTGCTGTAGTTAGAAGTCGTATTGCTGGGAATAAATATACAAATTCATCAGAATCCTGGTTCATTTTGTCAGAATATGATTGTGCTGTATGATTATACACCGCATTGACAACTTTAGTGGAAGCATTTGCAATATCAGACCATCTAGTTAAATTCATTATAACTTTGTTTCCTACTGCGGCTGAGTCAACATTACTAACAGTTGATGATGATAATGTAGCATTTTTCCAAATATGTAATGTGGTTGTATCTGGAGTCCCATCTGGTAGATTATTTTCAGCACTATTATTCGGTAGCATGGTACCAGCTAATCTAGTATCCTCCCAAGTATCTACAGCTAATATACCAAACTGTCTCCCAGTGTTCTCTGCAACATATGTTTGATTGTTTAAAATTATATCTACTGTAAAATTGAAACTCCTAATGTTAGAT
>JABMPP010000066.1 GCA_013202955.1 Candidatus Woesearchaeota archaeon
CTATAGATGAGAATCTATCTGAACAAATAGAAATTTTACCGAACCATGTTTGTGCAGAAAATTTCCATATGACAATTTCAAAAAAATCTAAACTTGTAGAATACTTACCTCAGATAAATGAAATACTTCAGAGACTCATTGACGATGATACAGTTGATGAGCTAATAGAGTAGCCGTCTAATATCTCTAAGCATTGACAGGATAGCAGAATAAGCTATCCTGTTTTTAGTTGTTTAAAAACCAAATTTGACAGAAAGGAGGTGACTGATTTTGGGAAAAAAGAAACGGGTTTACTTTAGCAATGCAAGAGCTGAAAAAGTTTTTAAAGCGATTGATGATACTTGGCTTAGGCGTGGAAAAGATGGCGTATTAAACGGATTGGTTCTTCCTCAAAATACTTGGCCACCACAAAATCATGGATTAACTGATTTAGAACTAACTTTTTTTCTTCTTTGTGCTGTTCTTTCAATGAGGGGTGGAATTATTTCTGAAGTTCCTATGAAGCTTTTTTGGCAACTCTATGAGAAAAGGCCTGATTTTTTTAATCCTAAAAAGGTTTCTAACAAAAGTTCAGCTTTGGAGATAGAAAAACAGTTAATAGAACTGCTCATCAGCAATAGAGAAAAAGAAGAAGAAAGGAAGATAAGGACAAAAATCACTGCAAGATTTGAAGATGTTCAAATCTCCTTTAAGTTTATTTCTAAAGAAAAGAATGAAAAAACAGAGATTAATTTATTAGATTCTTTGCAAGAAAAATTTAGGAAAATAAGAGAAGTAGTAAAAGGATATAAATTGGATGAAATCAGCAGAAGCTGGTTTCATAATATGAATGTTCTTAATGAACTTTGGGATGGTGACCTTAGAAATGTTTTTAAGGGGGTAAACGATTTTGAAGAGGCCTTTGGCAGAATTGATTATAAAAGAAATGATATGGGGTTTATAGGCATGCGTAGGAAAATCTTTTCTTTATTAACAATCTGGCTTCAAGAATTTGGTCTGATTCCGATTTTCCCAACACCAATTCCAATTGATTCGCAAGCTTTAAGAATTCTTTGGGCAACAGAAATAATCAAAGAAACATTCTGGACAAAGTTGTTTGAACCACAGGAAAAACATCCAATTCAGTTGGCAGGTAAAGAGTCAATAAGGGTTTATGAGCCCTTTGTTGACCAAGTTACAATTTGGTCACAGAATTTTATGCAGGAACATGGTTTTTCTCATCTGCATATTAATCCAGCAATTTGGCTTTTGGGAAGGAATTTGTGCCGCAAAAGTTTTCAAAATTCTTCCAAAGCTGAATCAACTGTTTATTTTGAGCCAAAAGCTCTTTTGGAAAATCCTGATCTTTGGCCAAGGAATTATAAGGATCTTTGTTATTTTTGTCCTATTGCAGAATATTGCAAATGGGCTATTCCTTTGGCACCGTATTATAGGTGGGGGTTATTGGTAAAAATAGGGGAAAGAATCCCTTATTTTCAACCGCGTTTTTCTTGGGAAGATAAACAAAAATTATTCGGGAGGAAAATATAAAAGCGTCAGGACATTTGTTGCCTTGACGCTTTTTAAAATGGAACTTCATCTCCATATTTCAACTCTTTTAAAGAAGGAAGATCACAATATTCCACAATTTCTTCTGGAAGAAGAAGATTATGGGGAAAGATTTCAAAAGTAATACTATCCCTTGTCGATCTCTTTTTTGTAATTTCATATACTCTTTTTGGTGGAACAGCTATCTCGATTCTAACATCATTACTGATTTTTAAAAAAGATGGAGTTATTTTCCTTTTTCTAGGAAGGTGATCTATTTCTCTTACTCCAAAGATCTCCACAAGATCGTTATAGACAGGCGATTTCAACTTTTTTGATATTTTATATAAGATATACCCCCTTAAAGATGGTTTTATTTTCCTTATCTCTTCTTTAATCTCGTACGCCGTCTCAGATTTCTTAAAAAAACCGAGCTTTCTTTTGTTTTTCAGAAAATATCTTAATTTCATTTCAATAAAACAATACAATCCTCTTATTTGATCTTTATCCCAAGAATTGTTTTTCGATATGGATATAAGATCTCTGATAAATAAATTATCTTTTGAGGACACTGCGAACCTAGTTCCTTTAGCATATTTCTTCCGTGTTTTATATTGTATTGTCTTTCCGTAGCGATGCTTTACCTTTATGACAGTGAAATATTGGTATCCTGTTAACACCCATCCTTTTATTCTTTCTAATGATTTCTCTATAATGAAATCTAGAAGACAGGGAATAATTAACTCATATTGTTGTTCTGTTAAAGAGAACCATTTTCTCCTTTTTATTATATAAGATTGATGCTTTTTTTTGTTTATCCCTTTGGCTTGATGATATGGCCTGCTAGGTCCTAGCCCAATTTCCATTAAAAGGGCCTTATTAAAGTTAAGCTTTGATATTTCTTTAGGCCTAAATTTTTGATCAGAAGAATCAGTTGGTCCAATAACAGCTAATATTCCGAGTCGAGGATATGGGTTTTGGATCAGTTTAAAGTCTTTATTGTTGGGAGCGATTACAATAATCGCAGTTGCATATCGCATTACTTCATTTACATCCTTTTCAACCAATTTAATGCATTTATATCTGTCCATATTGCAATCCCTCCTTTCTTAGAGATAAAAAAATGACAAAGAACTTTTTTAAAATAATACTTTAATTCGCTCTTTATGTCAATTTTACTTTACAATTCCAAATTGTGTTTTAAGCTTATAAATACGATCAGAAGATTCTAGAATTTGATCAATTGATATTTTTCCACTCTTAACAGCTTCAAAAATTATTTCTTGGGCCCTATAAGGAGCTGTTTCATCATATATCTTATTATTATTTGAAATAATCAACATATCGCATCCAGCATTGATAGCTAAGATTATTGATTCAGCAAAACCATAATATTCTGTAATAGCTCC
>JABMPP010000067.1 GCA_013202955.1 Candidatus Woesearchaeota archaeon
AATATTTTCAAAAAAAAGAAACATATAAAGATGGGACTTTATGGCCCACCAAATGCTGGTAAAACAACATTAGCTAATAGAATATGCCAAGATTGGCTTGGTGAAGATATGGGTTCTGTTTCAAATATTGCTCATGAGACAAGAGAGATACAAATAAAAGAAGAAGTAAATATAAAGTCTGGCGGAAGGGAGATTTCTTTTAACATTGTTGATACACCGGGAATAGCAACCAAGATTGATTATGAAGAATTCATGAAAAAAGGTCTGAAGGCTAAGGAAGCAAAGAAAAGGGCTAAAGAGGCAACAAAAGGTGTTATTGATTCAATAAAATGGCTTGATGACATGGATCTTATAATAATCGTGTTGGACTCAACCGAAGACCCATATTCACAAGTTAATATAACAATAATTGGAAACCTACAGGCAAGAAATATTCCAGTACTTATTGTTGCAAACAAAGTTGATCTTAAGAAGTCAAATGTAAAAAAAATCCAAAGTGCTTTTCCTCAATATAGTATAGTTGGGATATCTGCAAAATTTGGAAATCAGATAGATAATTTTTATGAAGCATTATTTGAGATAGCCGATTAAAATGTTAACACTACAGTTTATACCATATCATGAAATAGAACACCTGAGCTCTACTCAGAAGATATTGAAACTTCTAAAAGTTGCTAAAGAGGATAAAATAGTTTTACTTGAAGGCAGATTAAAGAAACAAGAAGAAACTGATTTGATAAAGATAACAATGGAAGAGATAGATGACAGATTCAAAGGTATTGAGATGTCTGTTATATATCCTGACAAGCAAGATCTTATATGGTATGAAAAAATGAAGAGAAATTTCATAAGCCTTGTTTTAGGAAACAGAGAGGGGTTCACAATAATTGGTCCTGCTTCTATTGTTAGAGAGATAAGAAAAGACCCAAATAAAATACAACTTTTTACAACAGAGCCAAAAACAAAAAAGAGGAAAAAGTAGATGCCACATCAATGTGTAAGATGTAACACTTTCTATGAAGATGGATCAGAAGAAATCCTGAAAGGCTGTTCCTGTGGTGGAAAGCTCTTTTTCTATATAAAAAATAAAGATATAAAAGAAGCAAAAGAGAAAATAGTAAATTTATCCAAAACTCAGAAGAAAGAGATAGAAAAAGATGTGTTTGACCTTATTGGAACAGATTTAGATAGGGAAAAACCTGTTGTTTTGGATCTTGAATCAATAAGAATTCTAAAACCAGGAAAATATGAGCTTGATCTTGTGAATCTTTTCAAGAAAAGACCATTGATATACAAAGTTGAGGAAGGAAAATATATGATTGATCTTCCTGAAAGCTTTAAAAAAGCAAAAGGACCATAATTATTTCTTGACAATTATTTCAACAACATCATTATTCTTCAGAACATGATCTTTGCCAATAACTTGTTTTGTTTTTAGATCAACAGCTTTTATGAAATTATCTCCTATATCTGAATGAATCTTGTATGCAAATTCAACAGCTGTTGTGTTTTCTGGAACAAGAAATGCATCTGGAAGAATATTTCCATCCTTATCTTCAAGTTTGTTTGTTGCAACAGGATAAACCACAATGTGTTTTAATAAATTAAACACTGTTTCATCCAAAACATTCTGCACTCCTGTTGTTTTGTGATTTTCCAAAAAGTGTTTTAGAAATTTTAAACCACGCTTCTGGTTTTCATCCAATTTTGATTCATCTGTTATTTCAAAATTGTTTTCTCCTGGAACATATTTAATCATCTCATGTTTTGCTGCTTCTCTAAGTGCAAGCTCTGATTCTGAACTGCAAGCTATAAGCAAATGATCTGGAAATTCTTTTTTTAGGTTTTTAAACTTTTCAACAGCTCCATGAACATCTATCTTGTTGCATGCAACTATCATTGGTTTTGTTCTTTTCCTCAATTCTTTTGCAAAATCTTTAAGATTATCATCTGACCAGGATGTTGGATCATTCCCAAGATTTAGCTTTCCAATCAATTCTTTTACAAGATCTTCTGTAACTTTAAGACCCGAGAACTGCTTGGCTACTGCTTTTACAATTTCTTCCCTCTCTTGTTTAACCTGTCTGGCAAATTTTTCCCAGCTTTTTTTTAGCAGACCAAAGAACCACATATCTATCTCAAATTCCAAGAACTTAATATCATTTGAAGGGTTATAACTACCTGGTTTTACTGGGTCTCCTTGATCATTTGTTGAACCAGAAACATCTATAACATGTATTAAAACATCTGCCTGTCTTAGGTCATCAAGAAACTGGTTTCCTCTACCTTTTCCTTCATGAGCACCTGGAACAAGTCCTGCAACATCAATAATTTTTACAGGCACAAATCTTTTTTTGTCCATGCAATAACCAAATTTTGGATTGCACTTAACATTAAAGTCTTTTTCAACACAATCTGATTTTACAAAACCAACACCTTCATTCTTGTCTATTGTTGTAAATGGATAATTAGCAATTTCAACTTCAGATAGAGTTGAAGCTTTGAAAAAAGTCGATTTCCCCACATTTGCTTTTCCAACTACCCCTATAAGAATTTTTATCCCCTAACAAGAAGAGTATCACATAATATAAAAATCTTTCTTCAAAAGCCACCGAAAGGTTTATATAGAAAATAAACCGATTTTAATGTATGGCAAAAGTCAGGCCTTTAGGTTTATTAGTCAATCAATGGGAAGTCAAGAATCAGACAAAACCATTCAGTTTAAAATCTCTTTATGTTATGATGCATGAATGGGTTTTGGAAAAAGAATATTCACCTTCTGTAGAGGATCCTGATTTTCCTGAAATTTCATATTATGAATCCGATTCTCAGAAAAATGGAAGAGAGATATGGGCAAAATGGAGATGCTTTCATATTCCTCAAGAAAATCCTTTTTACAAATTTGTTATGAATGTTGATATTCATGGATTATTTATCAGGCCTGTAGATGTTATGCATAATGGAAAAAAATTCAAGATGGATAGTGGTGAGCTATATGTGTCATGTGAGGCCATTTTAGAGGTTGATTGGGAAGGGAAATGGAGGAAAAATTGGTTATTAAAGCATTTTCTTGAAGTATTTTGGAAAAGGGTTTTTTGGAAAAACATGGAAAAACACAGAAAAGAGGTTTATGAGATTTCAATGGAGCTTCAAACATTAATAAAAGAATACCTAGAAATCAGAAGAGCGATTAAAGCACCAAAAACTTATTGGCCAGCAACAGGTATAAAAACAGAAAAATAAAAGCAATATTTTTAAATAGATTATCTTTCTTTCATTACTCATACAACGCCTCCGTAGCATAGTAGCCATTGCGGCAGACTTGTATCAACAAGCAAGTTATCTGCAGGTCGAGGGTGCAATTCCCTCCGGAGGCTTTATACGAAGTAAAGTCGAGGAGGTTTGGAAATCTTTGATTTCCTTTATCTCCGGAGGCTTTTTTACTAATAAAATGACAGACATAAAAAAAGCTTATCAAGCATTAAAAAAGAAATATAAATTACCAGATTTCAATAAACTTGATTCTACATTTGAAATAAGCTCAATAGAGTCTGATAAATTTTTGGAAAGAAGTATAAGAAGAAGAATAGCTGAAAAGCTTGATGCATATCTAAAAAGTATTGAAGGAGTGCTTTATCCTGAAACAACATTAAACAACTTATATGAATCTAAATTTTTTACAGACAAAGACAAGGAAAAAATATTCAAAATTTACAAAGAAATGATGGTGTTTCAGAAAAGAAGTTACATAGTAAGCACATTAGAAGATGAAAAAGAAGATGTTAAGCTAATAAATGATGTTTTTGAAAGATTTAGTGACATAAAATCCCAGCTAAGAGATGTTTTTACAAAAATGATGGAAGGCTGGGAAAAAGAAACAGACATAAAAGAGGATTTGGAGTACCTAGGATGAAAATAACAATAATTGGACCCCAAGGAAGCGGAAAAGGAACTCAAGCCCAGCTTTTAGCAAAAAAATACAACACCCCCAATATTTCAATAGGAGCTATTTTAAGAAAAAATATTGAAGATGGAACTGAGTTAGGTAAAGCTGCTGAAGGATTGATAAACGCAGGAAAATTTGCCCCTGATGAACTGATTAATGAGCTTGTAAAAAATAGATTAAAGGAAGATGATTGCAAGAATGGTTTTATTCTTGATGGATATCCAAGAAGTCTGAGTCAGGGAAAAATCATGAGAAAGATGTTGGATATTGATTTTCTTCTTGAGGTATATATCTCAGATAAAGAATCCATAAGAAGAATTTCTGGCAGAAGAAGCTGTGTTTGTGGAGAAGTTTATCATATTGTTTATAGTCCACCAAAACAAGAAGGGATTTGTGATAAAGACGGGGGAAAACTTACCCAGAGAGATGATGATAAAGAAGAGGTAATAAAAATAAGATTAAAAACATATCATGAAGTTACAGAACCTTTGGTTGAGTTCTATGAAGATAAACACATTAAAATAAATGGAGAACAACCAATAGAAGGTGTTTTTAAAGAGATTCTTGAGAAGTTAGGAGAATAATTGTTTTATCACTTGTGTTGCATAAGATCCCTTCTGAAGCTCAAAGCTTATTGTGTATTTTTTCTTTGTTTTATTTAATTCATCATTTTCTAAATCAGATATTTTGAGATTTTTTATCTCTGCAAATAAATCTCTTTCATTTCCTTCTGAGCTAAGTTCTGGTATCTCTCTTATTATAAAATCTCTTAATGTGATTTCCTCTTGTTTCATTAAATTTTCAACAATTTTTTTTAGTTTGCCTTTTAATTCTGTTCCAAAACCAACAAGAGGGATTTTTGTGTTTTTGTTTTCAGTTTTTATATACTCTTCAACTGTTTTGTTCCATAAATAACTCTGATATGCATGAACATAAAGTCTTAAGATTCTTTTTGGAATCTCTCTCAATGATGAAATATAATTGTTTTCTTCTGCTTCTTGATCTATCTCCTCAACTGCTTCTTTGAACTTCTTTTTTATTATCAGTTTACCAACAACATGATTATTTTTGTTTATTCCAAATCTTTGGTCATCAAAATAATTCACAATCTTGGTTATTCTTTTTGGTTTATTCTCTATATTCCTAACAGTTATGATAAACTTGTTTCCTTCTAAATCACCAAGATTTATTCTTTCTTTTCCCTTTCCAAGAAATTTTAACATTAATTCTTCTGTTTCAATTTCTTTTTTTGGACCATTATTAATAGAAATATATTGCTCAGTTATTGCATTTTTATCTTTATTCCCTGCATAATTAATGAACTTATCTTTTATCCCAAATATTCTTGATATTTTCTCTACTGCTTTTTGGGTTGTAAATTCTTTTTTCCACATAAGATAATAACTATAATTTCCTTTATCATCAAAATCAAGGGTTGCTAGTTCTTTTACAACAAAGTCTTCTGGGGTTTGTTTTATTTTATACATACAATCCAAAAATAAGAAAAACAATTTAAAGGTTATCTATTTTCACAAAAACACGGACCTGTAGCCTAGTCTGGATACTGCAAATT
>JABMPP010000068.1 GCA_013202955.1 Candidatus Woesearchaeota archaeon
AATTCATATTACTGATATAAGTGGAACAGAGACAATAGCAAGAACATCAGGTGGCCAGCTAGTTAAATCAGACAGAATGGAAAGTTCACCAACAACAGCAATGGCTGCTGCAAAAAAGGCCGCTGAAGAGGCAAAAGACAAAGGAATAACAGGAATTCATGTTAAAATAAAAGCACCAGGTGGACACAACGGTCCAAACAATCCAGGACCAGGTGCACAGGCAGCAGTAAGGGCATTATCAAGAATGGGACTTAAAATAGGTATTATAGAAGACGTAACACCTTTACCCCACAATGGTTGCAGGAAAAAAGGGGGAAGAAGGGGGAGGAGAGTATAAAATGCAAATCACCCTTTTAGATAAAAACAAGGAGAAGACATTTGCAAGTTTTTTAATTAAGGATTCAACACCTGCATATGTAAATTCCTTGAGAAGGACAATAATAAATCAAGTGCCAACAATGGCAATAGAGGATGTAGATTTCAAAAAAAACAATTCAATATTATATGATGAGATTATAGCACACAGATTAGGGCTTGTTGTGTTATCAACAGATATCAAATCCTATAATATTCCAAGCGAATGTAACTGTAAAGGGAAAGGTTGTATGAAATGTACATTAAAGATGACATTAAAGGCAAAAGGTCCAGGATATGTTTATGCGTCTGAAATCAAATCAAAAGACCCAAAAATAAAGCCAGTCTATCCAAAAACAATAATAGCAAAACTGTTGAAAGATCAGGAGATTGAACTGGAAGCAACAGCAATGCTTGGAGAAGGAAGAGACCATATAAAATGGAGCCCAGCACTTGTTTTTTATACATATAATCCAGCAATCACTGTAAATAACAAAAGCAAGAAGTTTGATGAATTCAAGAATAAATATCCTCCGCAGGTTTTTGATTCTTCAGGAAAGATAGACAAGAAGCTAATAACAGGAAATTTGATAGATGCCTGTGAGGGAGTTTGTGATGATGTTGTTAATATTGAATATGATGATAAAAGTTTTATTTTTAACATAGAATCATGGGGACAATTAACCTATAAGGAAATAGTCACCAAATCAATTGATATATTGAATAAGGAACTTGATGGGTTTGAAAAACAACTCACCAAAAAATAAACCTCTACAGTTCAAAAAAGAGGAACACAAGAATGCAGCCAGAATTTGTGTTAAAACCAAGCCTGAAAAAGGTAACACTGTTGAATGTGTTAAAAGTGATATTCGCAGTGGTACTCATATTTGGGGTGTTGTTTTATCTTTCAGTGCTTGTAGACCTTTCGGTTTTTACCGAAGCATTTGGTATAACAAACAGTGAAATGCCTTCCCTTTCAAGGGTTTTGGTAATTTTTTCATTGGCAGCGATTGTGACTTCAATAATCACAATAATCATCTCCTATGTATCAACAGGAAAAAAACAATTGGTGTTTTTTTTAGACAGACTAGAATCATACACAAACATCTTGATATTCAATGTTGGTAAGGAAGAGATACTTTATGATAATATATCAAGTATTCGTGGAGAGATGAGTTTTGGAGACCATCTTGTTAAAACAGGAACATTGATCTTTGAACTAACAGGGTTGAAAAAAAAGTCAATATCATTTGAGTATGTTGATAATGCAGAGCAGTATCTGCCTTATATCCAAAAACTCTTGGATGCTCATAGAGCAAATTATACTGCAGATTACCAGTTCAATAAAAGAATTGACGAAACACTGGATAAATACTAAGATGAAAAAAACAAACGTGCATCTGAGGTCATTAATAGAAAACCTCAAGAAAAAGGCATTGAAAGAAAAAGAAGATACATGGAAAAGAATAGCTGATGCTCTCTCTGGTCCAACCAGAAACAAAAAAGTAGTCAATATTTCAAAAATAAATCATTATTCAAAAGAAAACGAAATTATTGTGGTGCCTGGAAAGGTGTTGGCATCAGGAGATCTTAATCATAAAATAACTGTTGCTGCCTACCAGTTTTCAAAACAAGCAGAGGAAAAAATCAATATAAATGGGAAAACAATGACAATTCCAGAATTAATGGAAAAAAACATCAAAAATCAAAATACAAGGATACTTGGTTAAAATGATAATAGACGCAAATAATATGGTACTTGGAAGATTAGCAAGCTTTGTGGCAAAAAAGGCTTTGCTAGGTGAAAATATACAAGTTGTTAATTGCGAAAAAGCAGTTATTACAGGGGATAAAAAAGGAATACTTAAAAAATATCAAAAAAGATCAGAAGTAGGAAGACCTAAGAAAGGTCCTTTTCAACCAAAAGCTCCAAACCTTTTTGTTAGAAAAGTAATAAGGGGTATGCTTCCTTATAAAAAGAATAGAGGAAGAGAGGCATATAAAAAAATAATGTGTCATTTTAGTGTTCCTGAAAATCTAAAAGATGGAACTCCTACTAAAGTAGATGGTGCAGATGTTTTGAAAATGTCAAATATTAAATATTTGAAAGTTGAGAGAATATGCAAATTTTTGGGATGGGAAAAATGAAAACAATACACGTGTCAGGAAAAAGAAAAAGAGCAATAGCAAGAGCAACCATAAAGCAAGGTCATGGAAAAGTAAGAATTAATAATCAATTACTTGTAAATACCTCCCCAAAAATGGCACAGATGAAATTACAGGAACCATTAATCTTGGCAGGAGAAGATGCAAATCATGTTGATATAGATGTTAATGTTACAGGAGGAGGCACAATGGGTCAAGCCGATGCCTCAAGATTAGTTATAGCAAAAGCTTTGGTGGCATGGACCAAAGACAAAAATCTGGAAAATAAATTTTTAAAATATGACAGACATTTGCTAGTAGCTGACGTAAGAAGAAAGGAAACAAGAAAACCAAACGATTCAAAAGCCCGTGCAAAAAGACAAAAATCATACAGGTGAGGTGATAACTTTGATTATACCAGTTAGATGTTTTAGTTGTGGAAAACCAGTAGGTCATTTATGGGAAGAATATAACGAAAAACTCAAGAAAGGAGAAAAAACAAAAAAGGCTCTGGATGAGTTAGGTTTAACAAGATATTGTTGTAGATCAATGTTTCTGGGTCATGTTGAACTAATAGATGATGCTGCAGGATTTAAGAAATTTTAATTTTTTTATCTCTTCTCTTACAAAAATTTATATAATCAATATTGTTACAAGTTTCTATTATGTATAATTTTAAGAAAATAGAGAAGAAATGGCAAAAAAAATGGGAAGAATCAAACATATTCAAGGTAGTTGAAGACAAAAAGAAGAAGAAGTTCTATTGTCTAGAGATGTTTCCTTATCCATCTGCATCTGGGTTGCACATGGGTCATGCATTCAATTATACAATAGGTGATGCATACAGTCGTTTCAAAAGAATGAATGGGTTTAATGTTATTTATCCAATGGGATATGACAGCTTTGGATTGCCTGCAGAAAATGCAGCAATAAAAGCTAAAATACATCCAAAAAAATTCACTGAAAAATCAATTTCTAATTTTATCAAACAACAGAAAGCACTTGGGTTAAGCTATGACTGGAGTAGAATGGTCTCAACATGCAACCCTGATTATTATAAATGGAATCAACTCTTTTTCCTTAAATTTATGGAAAAAAATCTTGTTAATAGAAAAAAAGCACCTGTTAACTGGTGTCCAAAATGTAACACTGTTCTTGCAAATGAACAGGTTCATGATGGGAAATGCTGGAGACACAAAAACACAGAAGTAGAGGAAAAATATCTTGAACAATGGTTTATCAAAACAACAGCATATGCAGATGAATTATATGATATGATTCCTGATTTAGAATGGCCAGAAAGAATCAAGATAATGCAGAAGAATTGGATTAACAAAAGTTATGGTTTAACAGAAATATGGGATGTTGAAGGAACAGATAAGAAGATAGAGACATTTACAACATGGCCTCACACGACATTAGGGTGTACATTTGTAGTTATGGCACCAGAACACCCCTTGATTAAAGAATGGGTTGCTGGAACTAAATATGAAAAAGAAGTTCTAAATTTCATAAAAAAAATAAAATCTGAAAGCATGATTGATAGATTAAGTGAGGGTAATGAAAAAGAAGGTGTGTTTTTTGGGAAATATGCTATAAATTATGCAACAGGGAGAAAAATGCCAATATATGTTGCTAACTTTGCAATAATGGAATATGGATCTGGGATTGTAAAATGTTGCCCAGCCCATGATCAAAGAGATTTTGAATTCGCAAAAAAATATGATATTGAGATAATTCCAGTAATAACTCCAAAAAAAGGTAAGGAACTAAAAGTTGAAGAAATGACGGAATGTTATCATGATGAAGGTATTATGATAAATGCAAAGCAGTTTACAGGTATGGATTCATTAAAAGCAAGAGAAGAATTTTCTAAATGGGCAATTAAAGAAAGAAGAGCTCGAAAAGATAAACAGTTCAAACTGAGAGATTGGCTAATCTCAAGACAACGTTACTGGGGAACACCAATACCAGTGATACATTGTGAAAAGTGTGGGGCTGTGCCTGTTCCTGAAAAAGATTTACCAGTGAGGCTTCCAGAAAAGGTAAAGTTTGGAAAGGGAAATCCTCTTGTAACCAATAAAAGCTTTGTAAACACAAAATGTCCAAAATGTAAATCAAAAGCAAAAAGAGAAACAGACACAATGGACACATTTTTTGATTCAAGCTGGTATTTCTTGAGATATTGTG
>JABMPP010000069.1 GCA_013202955.1 Candidatus Woesearchaeota archaeon
ATCACAACCTCTGTAAAAACTTTTGAGATTTCCTCAGCTGTTTCTTTGTCACAAACTTTATTCATTCCAACAACAGAGCCAAAAGCAGAAACAGAATCACACTCTAATGCTTTTTTATATGCTTCAGCAATACTTGAACCACAAGCAACACCGCACGGATTTAGGTGCTTTATTATTGCAACTGTTGGTTCTGAGAATTCTTTTGCGATTCCTAATGCAGAATCAGTGTCAAGAATATTGTTATAAGACAATTGTTTGCCATTTAACTGGGTTCCATAAGGAACAGATGTTTCTTTTACATTCTTTGCTTTGAAAAACATTGCTTTCTGGTGCGGATTCTCGCCGTATCTCATCTCAACCCCATCAATAAATGAAGCTCTAAAATAATTCTTACCTTCTAACTCTTTCCCTAAATATTTCTCAATCGAGGAATTATAATCAGCTGCTCTTGAAAAAGCCTTAACAACTAATTCCTTAATAACATCATCAGAAACATTAACATCAATTTTTGAATAATCAGCAGGATCAACAGCAACAGAAATAAAGTTTTTTGCAGCTGCTCTTATCATTGTTGGGCCTCCAATATCTATTTTTTCAACTGCTTCCTGCATTGAAGGATTTGAAGCAACTGTTTCCTCAAAAGGATAAAGATTAACAACAACAAGATCAATTGGATCAATTCCAAGCTTCTTTAACTCATCCATATGCTTTTTATCATCTCTTTTAGCCAATAACCCAGCATATATCTTTGGGTGCAATGTTTTAACTCTTCCATCCATTATCTCATCTGATCCAGTGTATTCAGAAACATCAACAATCTCAACACCATTTTCTCTTAACAACTTAGCTGTTCCGCCAGTAGATAATATTTTAACATTTTTCAGTCTCTTTGCTAGCTCAACAACTCCTGTTTTATCATAAACTGATATCAATGCTGTTTTTATTTGCACAAATACTCACCTAACTGCATAAATGCTTTTGCTCTGTGGCTTATTCTGTTCTTTTTCTCACGTGACATATAAGTGACTGGTTCACCGTCAATTTTTATGATTCTTTCATAAGGCATTACATCATCCTTTTCGCCATGAATCTTATTAGTTACTTCTCCAAGCACACTTCCCACAAAACTTTTCACTTTTTTCCCATCACACCATGCAACAACTGTTCTGAATTCAGCTCTTCTGTCCTTAACACCATCCATTAATTTCAATAATCCTTTGTAACCAAGTGTTTCATACATTAATTTTGGATGATTTCCTGGAAAATTCTTATATTCATGAAAAAATAATCCAGTATCCTCAACCATTACTGGCTCTCCTAATTTTTTAGAAAAAAACAACGCATTCATCTCAGCGACTTTTTTCAGATCAAACTCTTTTGGCTCTTCCTTCTCTAATTTAACCTGAACAACCTCAATGCCATGCTTCCCTAAAATGGCCTTTGCTTCCATAACCTTGTATTTGTTTCCTGTTACAAAATTAAGTTTCATAGTATCCTCACTTTTCTCCCTTCAACTTTTAGTTTTCCTTCTTCAAATAACTTAATAGCTTTTAAAATTACCATTGCTTCAGCCTCCTGAACTTTTTCCTTTAAACTCTCAACTGTTTCGTCCTCAGAAATCTGAACTGCTTTCTGTAATATAATTGGACCAGTGTCTGCTCCTTCATCAACAAAATGCAGAGTGCAGCCAGTAACCTTACAACCATGATCCAGAATCTCTTTGTGAACATCCTTATCCATTCCGCCCCCAAAAGCCGGCAGCAATGAAGGATGAATATTCATTATTTTATTTCTATACTTATCCACAAACCATTCGCTTAGATATCTCATATAACCAATAAGAAGTATTAGCTCAACCCCATTATCTTCAAGAACCTTAGCAACCTCTTTGTCAAATTCTTCTCTTCCCTTTCCTTTGGATTCAATAAGAACATTCTTTATTCCATGCTTTTCAGCTCTTTCCAAAGCATAGCATTCTTTATTCCCAATCACAACAGCTATATCTCTGCCTGAATCTATTATTGCCTGCATATCTGTTCCTGATGTTGAAACTAAAATCCCTAATTTCACTTAAACCCCCACTAAAAAGTTTTATTTGGACATACTTAAATGTTTTTTGGATTTTTCATAAACTTGCTGGTGCAAATCTCCACCATGCGAATCCATTGTAACAATAACTGGAAAATCCTTAACCTCTAATTCCCAGATTGCTTCTGTTGTTCCAAACTCTTTTTTATACACATTATTGACTTTTTTAATACAATTAGCATAAATTAGTGAAGCACCACCAACAGCAGAAAAATAAACACATTTTCCTTTCATAATCTTCAAGGTGTTTTCATCCATTCCTGCTTTTCCAATCACCGCTTTAATATCATATTTTTTAAGGATGTCAGAATAAATGCTTAGCCTAATGCTTGTTGTTGGACCAGCTGCTATTATTTTTCTGCCATCTACTAAAGGGCCACAATTATACAAAACACCTCCTTTTATTTTAGGAAAATCATTTTTTGAAAAATATTCATATGCACGATCTCTTGCAGTAAAAATCACTCCAGAAAGCAACACTTTATCACCCATTCTCAGCTTCCTGATATCAGAAGTTTTCAAAGGAGTGTTTAATTTTATCATAATTTCCCTCTTCCTAGTGTCCAGCACCCAAAAGATACTCCAACAAAATAGCTGGCAGGATGTCTTGGCGCAAATCCAACTCTAACACCCAATGCTGTTGTTTTTCCCCCAACACCCATTGGACCGATACCTAATTTATTGATCTCATTAAGAATCTCTTTCTCAAATCCACTTTCTTTGCCGAGCTTTTTCAACAACTGAATTTTTGCAACTCTCATTGCTTCATCAATTGAGCCACTAACACCAACTCCAATAATATAAGGGGGGCATCCTTTTCCCTGCGCCTTGAAAACAGCATCAACAACACACTTTTTTACTCCTTCTAAACCCCTCTCAGCTTTAAGCTCTTTGTCAGGTAGGGAATAAAATCTTGAAACATTCTCAGACCCTCCTCCTTTCATCATTAGCTTAATCTCAAAATCATCACTTTCCTTAAAATAAATTAATGGAACAGTCCCAATATTTTTTTCAGTTAGAGGATCAACAGAATTTGGTCTTA
Organism: Candidatus Woesearchaeota archaeon; assembly: GCA_013202955.1. GTDB lineage: Archaea > Nanobdellota > Nanobdellia > Woesearchaeales > JABMPP01 > JABMPP01. The sequence continues at coordinate 3,131 of JABMPP010000069.1, forward strand.
GGATATGCTGATCAGTCGCAATCCTAGAAGCTTCTAGGATATCCCTCTTAATCTTCTCATGATTATTTCCCTTTACAAAGAAAATAGGAGTGCCTGTATCCTGACATTTAGGTTTATTCTTAGCCAATGAAAGATTCTGAAGCATTAACCCAAGAACCTCTTTTGCCCTTGCTTTTTCTTTAGAATGTGCTTTTTTTAGCTCTTTTTTAATATCAGCGGGGCATTCACTAATTGTTTTTCTATACAACTCAACAATATCTTTCATTTTAGTTTCTCAGTGTTCTTTTTTGTTATCTCAGCTGATTCATCCAATAATTTTTTAGCAGAACCAAGATCCAACTCAACAATCTCTTCAACACCGTTTCTTCCTAGTTTAACAGGAACCCCTAAAAAAATACCATTTTGTCCATATTCTCCTTCAAGATAAACAGAAGCAGGAATAATTCTTTTCTCATCATTCAGAATAGCTTTAACCATTTCTGTTATTGATGTGCCAGGAGCATAATAAGCGCTTCCGCTTCCAAGATAATTAATTACCTCTATTCCACCATTTTTTGTTCTCTCAATAATCTTGTTTAATGTTTCTTCATCCATAACATTAGAAATAGGTTTTCCATCAACTGTTGTTAATCTCTTAACAGGAACCATTGAGTCACCATGTCCTCCTAAAACCAAAGCATCAACTTTTGAAACAGAAACACCTAATTCATCAGCAATAAAACACCTGAATCTTACTGAATCAAGAGTTCCTGCCATCCCAAAAACTCTTTTTTTATCAAACCCTGTTTCTTTGAAAGCAACATAACACATTACATCCAGAGGATTTGTTACAACAATAACAATTGAGTTGGGAGCATATTTTTTTATGTTTTTACATACTGTTTTGACTATCTGAGAATTTTTTTCAAGCAGATCTTCTCTTGTCATTCCTGGATTCCTAGGAAAACCAGCTGTTATAACAACAATATCAGAATCTTTGATATCTTTATAATCCATTGTTCCTGTAACCTTGGAATCAGATCCAAAATGCGGCATTGATTCAAACATATCAAGTGCTTTTCCTTTAACACTCTCAACAATATCAACAAGAACAATATCTCCAAGTTGTTTTTGAGCTATACAGAATGCAGCTGTTGCTCCAACAGCTCCTGCACCAATTATACTAATCTTTGTCATTTGTAAACCTCTTAAATGATATTATTTATTATAAGCTTCAAATGTATTTTCCAACAACATTGCCACTGTCATCGGGCCAACACCCTTTGGAACTGGTGTTATGTATCCTGCTTTCTCCTTGACATCATCAAAATCAACATCACCAATTAACCTGTCATCTACTTTATTTATTCCAACATCAACAACAACTGCTCCTTGCTTAACCATATCTGCTGTAATTAGTTTAGGTTTTCCAACAGCCGCAATCAGGATATCTGCTTTTCTTGTCTCTTCGCCAAGATCTTTTGTTTTTGAATGGCAAACAGTGACTGTTGCATTTCTGTTCATCAACAGCATTGCAACCGGTTTTCCAACAATATTGCTTCTTCCAACAACAACTGCGTGCTTTCCTTCAATTTCTATACCTTCCTCTTCCAACAGCCGAATTATTCCTTTTGGAGTGCATGGCACAAATTTTTCCCTGTTGATAAATAAATTCCCTATGCTTGTAAAATGAAAACCATCAACATCTTTTAATGGGTTAATTGCTTCAATTATCTTGTGTTCGTCAATATGCTTAGGCAATGGCAGTTGAACTAAAATACCATCAACATCTGAATCATTGTTCAGCTCCTCAATCAATCCAAGAACTTCCTCTTCGCTTGTATTTTCTGGCAGATGCTGTTTCATATCTCTTATTCCTGCTTTTTCACAAGCAATTGACTTGATATTAACATAAACACTAGAAGCAGGATTATCCCCAACAAGAACAACAGCTAATCCAGGTTTTTTATCTAATCCATCAATCTTTTCTTTCAGCCCTTCAATTATCTTGTCAGCAATAGCTTTCCCATCAATTATCTTGGCTGCCATAGGAACAGGTTTATGTTAATTTTATTTAAATCTTATCAATAATTCCATTCCTTGTATTTATCTCTTTCAAGAATAAGTTCAATTTGCCTTCTTATCTCTTTGACATCTTTTTCATTTAAAGGCTTAAAATCATCATAAAAACCGGTTTTTCTGTGAGGTGCTTTTATTGCATTTCCATATTTGTTTATTTTTGCACTTTTTGCTCTTCCGTATAAATGTAAATGTAAATAAGGTCCTTCTGATTTGAAAACACTCCAATTTCCATTGTCTTGATAATTAATTCTTCCAATATCTACTCCACAGTTATTCATACCAATTGTCATTGATTCTCCAATTATCATTGATAATTTCATTAATTCAGTTGCAAGTTTAGAATTAAGTTTTGTTCTATCACAAATTCTTATTTTTGGAGTTATTTTTATATGACCTCCTTCTGTTCTACATACATGTGGTTTTTCAAGTGCTTCAACAATAAAATTCTCTGATTCATATATTAATGCCATGTAAGAATAAATAATTGGTTTCTATTTAAATATTTACAAAAATTTCCGTTAAATGCCCCGAGCTTGGCGACTGAGGAATGAACCAGTTAATCGCCTGTTAGTTTTTTTTCCATACGAAGTATGTAAAAATTTCGTCCGAAAAGTTTTTGTCCCGCCGTCTATCAAAAAAAGAATAAATTAAGAGAATTGGGCGTCATTTCGGCATATAAGATATCTTATGCTCTTTAAAGAATAAGAAATGTTCATAAGACCTTATTACTTTTGAAAACCTTTCTCTGACTTCATTTAAAACTTCTCTGAATTGTTCGTAACTGTTAACCTCAAATTCTAACTCCAAATCTGCCCCCCCTATTACTTCATAAGCATAAACTATATTTGGGTGTGAATTAGCAAATTTTAGTATTTCTGGAATTTTTGTATAGTCATCAAGTTCAAGATTTACTTTATACCAATAAAAACCAATTTTTCCTAAATCAATCATTGGTCGATATCCTTGAATAATTCTATTTTTCTCCAACTTTTTTAAACGATATACAACTATTGCAGCAGTAGTATTACATTTTTTTGCTAATTCTACTACACTGATTCTAGCATTATCGGAAATAATTTTGAGAATCTTTAAATCAACCTCATCATGTTTTGTGTAATCGCCAGTAGTAGAGATTATTGAAGGCTCAGAATTAGATTTTTTATCTGCTAAATATGCTCTTTTAAAAATATGGAATTTGCTATAAACACCAGGAATGATTTCTTTTATGTATGGTTTAAACTTATTTAAAGCATCCCTAATTATCTTTTGAAATTTATAGGTATCTTTTGCCCATAAAACAACACCTAAATCTCTAGTTCCATCTATACTGGGGACCCACCATGTAAAAGGCAATTTAACAAAATAATCAATAATTTCTTGTTCTTTTCCAGGATCATCATGTTGGAATTTTAGAAAAAATCTACAACTCAAATAACTTAATTTTGATGAGTCTATTATCGTATAAAAACCTTTTATTATCCCTTTTCTGATAAGATTCTTAATTCTATAATTTACTACTTCTTTGCTTAATCCAACTTTTTTTCCAATCTCAGAATTAGTTTGCCTGCTATTGAGTTCTAATTGCCACAGTATTTTCCAGTCCTTCTTGTCTAATTTCATCATATTGTTTATCATAATGATAATTACTATATAAATATTTCTATAATTGATAAAAATATCAATAAGAAGTTTTATTATACTTAGACTAATTACTATTATCAAGTGAATAAAATGCCAAAGATTATCCCAGATATTCCAAGAGAACAGATTAGACCTGATAATCCTATTCAATATTTTGGATTCTTTTCTAGGGATGAAGTTGAGGAAAATAAAGGTAAATTACTCATGTTGGATATTGATTTTGGTAGGTATTGCTCTTTAGAATGTCCCGGATGTTTTAGAAAAAGCAATGTTGTTGATGATTCAGAAGAAGATGATTTATCATATGACGAGTTGGTATCTGTAATAGATGATGCAAGGGAATTGGGATTACAGAGTCTAAAAATTTGTGGTGCAGGAGAACCAACTCAACATAGTCAATTTCTACAGTTTATACAAGACATGACTCGAAGAGATGTAGGAGTTGCAGTTTTTACAAAAGGACAGGTTTTAGGTATTGATAGAGAAGCTGTAAGATTTAATAGAAAATATGGAATCTCAACTGCCAGAGACTTATGTGAAAGACTTCATGATTTAAAAGTAAGTTTCATGTTAAGTTTTCAATCGTTTTATACAGAAAAACAAGATGAAATGGTTGGTGGAATTGAAGGACATGCTAGTGTTAGGAATCAAGCATTAGAAAATTTGGTAACTGCTGGATTTAATAAAACAAATCCTACAAGGTTGGCTTTGGAGTTAGGACCTATAACTAAAGATAATTATGATGAGGTTTTTGATCTTTATGTCTTTGCAAGAGAAAGAAATATTTACCTCATCCCTAATTTTTTAATGGTAAGTGGAAAACAAATTGATAAAGACTTTTTAGATAAATATGATTGTACTGATGAACAAAAAAGGGATTTATTTATGAGAATTTATTCATGGAATATTGAACACGGAATTCATACTTTTGAACAATTAAAAGAGGAAGGGATTTCTTGTATGCCTGGAATTCATCCATGCAATCAAATTGCAGTTGGATTATATGTTACAGCAAAGGGGAATGTTGTAAGTTGTCCAGGTTATGGTGGAATTGGAGATATTGAAGGGAATATAAGACAAGAAAATATTAGAGCCATATGGAAAAGAAGTAATAATAGAAGATTTAGGGCAGGAATGTTTAATTGTAGATGTCCACCAAAAGATGAAATTACAATTCCTGATGCAATGTATAGTGAAATATTAATAGAATTGGATAAAAAGTATAGGGGGTAAATAAAATGACAACATTTGAGGATTTTCAAAAATTAGATATTAGGGTGGGAAAAATAATTGAGGTGCAAGATTTCCCAGAAGCAAGAAATCCTGCATACAAATTAGAGATTGATTTTGGAGATGAAATTGGAATAAAACAATCAAGTGCTCAATTATGCGGAAATTATGCAAAAGAAGATTTAAAGGAAAAATTGGTTTTAGCGGTTGTTAACTTTCCACCTAAGCAGATTGGTCCAGTTAGATCAGAAGTTTTAACATTGGGAGTGCCAGGCAGAAATAACGAATGTGTTTTAATAATTCCTGAAAGAGTAGTTGACAGAGGGAGCAGATTATATTAAGACGCCCAATTCTCAATATCAGTTTATAGTATACAAACAGGGCGAGACAAAAATTGTATTTAACATGTATTATATGAAGTAAAATTTCATATAATACGAAAATGTTCCGATTTTTTAGAAGCAGATTTTATTAAGAATTGGTGTTTAATGGCTTATTATGGTTGATTTGCTAGCTATCAAGAAATCAAAGAGATTTTTAAGCGTAAATATTTAAATCTTATCAAAACCGAAAGTTAGCTCACTTTGTTCGCAATTTTTGATTTTCTTCGAAAACCAAAAGTTTTATATACTAATAATGATTCCTAATTAATAATGATTATTAATTAAGAGGGAAAATATGAAAAAATCAAGAACAACATGCCAAAGGATGAAAATCCTGGAATACCTGAAAAGCGTTCATACGCATCCAAATGCTGACACAGTTTACAAAGCAGTAAAAAAACAGCTGCCAGCAATTACTTTAGCTACTGTTTACAGGAATCTGAATCTGTTAGCAGATCAGGGAATTATCCAAAAAATGACTGTAAATGGAGAATTCAAGTTTGATGCTGATATTAAAGCGCATCAGCACTTTATCTGCAACAAATGCAATAAGATATATGATTTCTTCAAAGATAATGTTTCAAAAACAGCTTTGAAGAATGTTGATCCTAAGTTTAAGGTCGAAGAGGTTAGGATAGTCTACAAAGGATTATGTCCTGGATGTAAATAAAATGAAAAGAAAAACTGAATATAAAGTTGATGATATCTTTCCAAACAGATGGTCAGCAAGGGCAATGTCTGGAGAAGAAATAGATGATAATGAATTAATGACATTGTTTGAGGCAGCAAGATGGGCACCTTCTTCATTGAATAATCAGCACTGGAGATTTATATACGCAAAACGAAACACAGTACATTGGGATAAGTTCTTCAGCCTGTTAAAAGAGGGAAACAAAGTATGGGCAAAAAACGCCTCAGTTTTAATTATTACCTTATCAAAGAAAACATATGACAGAAATAACAAATCTGTAAGAACACATTCTTTTGATGCAGGAGCTGCCTGGGAAAACCTAGCACTGCAGGGAATAGAAAAAGGTTTAGTTGTTCATCCAATAGGTGGATTTGATTTTGAAAAAGCAGCTGAAATGTTTCCAAAGGAATATAATGTAAAAATAATGGTTGCAGTAGGAAAACAAGGCAATAAAGATGATCTTCCCGAGGAGCTTCAGGAAAGAGAGGTTCCATCAGACAGGAAGAAATTAAACGAAATGGTCTTTGAAGGAGAGTTTAAAGGGTGATATAAATGGTAAATATAAACGAAAAAGCACCGGAGTTCACAGAAGATGCTTACATAAACAACGATGTGAAAAAAATCAGTCTTGCTGATTACAAAGGAAAATGGGTTGTATTATTCTTTTACCCAGCAGATTTTACATTTGTTTGTCCAACAGAGTTGGGTGAGTTAGCAGACAATTATGAAGAGTTCAAGAAACTTGGAGCAGAAGTAATCAGTGTAAGCACTGACACAGCTTTTGTGCACAAGGCATGGCATGATAACTCAGAAACAATAAAAAAGATCAGGTTCCCTATGTTAGCTGATCCTACAAGAAGAGTATGCAAAGCATACTGGACATTAATAGAGGATGAAGGATTGTCATTAAGAGCAACATATGTTATTGATCCAAAAGGGGACATAAAAGCATTTGAGTTCTATGACAACAGCATTGGAAGAAATATAAAGGAGCTCTTAAGAAAACTACAAGCTGCACAGTTTGTGGAAAAGCACGGCGGACAGGTCTGCCCTGTAAACTGGGAGCCAGGGGAAAAAACATTAAAACCAGGATTAGACTTGGTTGGAAAAATATGAGGTAAAAATGGTAATAAGCAAAACACTACAAAACGCAATAAATAAACAAATCAATGCAGAGCTTTATTCAAGCTATTTGTATCTTTCAATGGCTGCATATTTTGATTCACAAAATCTTTCAGGATTCTCTAACTGGATAAGAAGACAATCAGAGGAAGAAACACAACACGGAATGAAGTTTTTTGATTTCCTCAACCAAAGAGGAGGAAGAGTTATTTTAGACAAGATCGAGAAGCCAAAAATAGAATGGGGATCCTCATTAAATGTTTTTGAAGAGTCATATAAGCATGAGATTTATGTTACTAAATTAATCAACAATTTAGTAGATCTTGCAACAAAGGAAAAAGACAACGCAACACTCACTGTTTTACACTGGTTTGTGGATGAACAGGTTGAAGAAGAAGCATCTGCATTGGAGATTGTTGAAAAGCTGAAGATGGTTGAGGATTCAAAGCATGGATTATTAATGCTTGATGCACAGCTTGCAAAAAGAGGACAGCAGAAAGAATAAATTTATTTTTTATGATTTGTTTGAATCCAAATACATTGAAACAAGATCTTTTAAGTCTTTTTGAGCATTAATTATTCCATTAAATATGCATTCTATTCCATCTGTGTTAATAAAAGATTGATCTTCTTGTCTAGGAACTATTTCTTTATATCTAAAACTTTTATCACTTCGAGTAATATCTGTATCATGCTCTAAAGCTATATATTCCGCAGAATCACAAATTTCTTCAAAATTAATACTTATATCTCCTCCAACCATTCTTTTTAGTCCTTCATAATCATATTTCCCCCCAATTAATTCTACCCTTCCATCAACACCTGCATAAATAGACTCAGGATCATGAAACTTTTCAATTTTCCTTTTAATCTTAATATGTACTCCTTCTTTAATATAGACAGTGACATATCGATTTGATAATTGTACTTTATTAGAATATTTAGTTTTACTTAGAACATTACTTCCTTTTGGGCCATATAACCAGTATCTAACATCATATTTTATCTCATCATTTGAATCAAAGTCATCCACTATACAATTAAATAATTCTAAAACTTTCTTTAATCCGCGGTTGAATTCAAATTCTTCAAATGGCACTATCTCTTTATTTCTTTTCATAATTATTTAGAATTAAACATAACTTATATCATTTTCACCAGATATATCTGGTTATATCTTTTTTGACATTAGTTTTAATATTTTATTCTCTGCTTTAAGCAGGTGCTCTCCAGCTGTAGAAGGATTCAATTTCATCTCTTTTGCTATTTTTGCTATTGTGGTTTTTCTTGGCAGTTCATAATAACCTTTTTCACACGCATATTTGAAAATCTTTTTTTGCTGTTTTGAAAGAATTGTATTTGCAAATTCTACCTCACCCATATATAAAATCTTCAGGTCTCCCATCTTTTTGAATTCTTTTAACATTTCATTAACAGGTTCATTATTAACAAGTCCAATATGCCAGTATTCATATCCCTCATAAACAGTGTGTAACTCTAAGAAGAAACCATTGTATTTCTGAATAACATTCTGTATATATCCTTCTTGGTAAAGAACAACCAGTAATAATAAAGTATCTCTTGATCTTTCTATCTCTTTTGCAACTTTATATCCTTTAGACCTCTTAAGATGTTTTATAATATCATCAAAAGATTTAGAATCACCTGAGATATAGTAGAAATACTGCTTTTCTTTTGGGTGTGTTGATTGAATATCCACAACAGTAATATGGTGTTTTGGAAATTTTATACTTAATCCAGTTTCATGACATCCTTTATGTTTAACTTTAAAACTTAATTTGTACATATTTCTCCAAATAGAAAGATCCTTTATTAATTCTTTTTATTTTAAATAAAAAGCTACGAACAAAGTAAGTATGTTTTCTTATAATTCAAATTCTTCAATAAACCCAAGAATACTCTTGTATTTCTGTAAATATTCAAATCCTTTATCAGAAGGAGAAATAAACTTCTTTCCTTTTTTATCAAATACCTCTTTTATGAATTTTTTTTCAATCAATTCTTTGTAATAATCGGCAAAGCTTTGGGAAGAAAGATTAGAATATCTCAATAAAGGAGTCGGCTTGATGGAATTATGATTATTCTGTATGATATTCAATATGTCATGAATTACCTCTAGTCTGTCTCTTTTCTTACTCATATTAAACTCCTACTTCAGTGTTCTGCTTACTTTATGATAAATTACCCAAAATATTGAAATTGAAACCATATATCCAATTGTTCTTAACTCAAATGATATGAATCTATTAGGAATTAGGTTAAACAGATTGAAAATCCAAAAAACAAATAAAAGTATGTAAATTATATATAATTGTGAAAACTTTTTTGACTTTTTGTGATTTAAATAAGTGACTATTATTGCAAATAAAAATAACCCTAAGTTAATCAGCGTAAGCAAATAAACTGAGCCAAATACTAAAGTTAAAACAGAGGTGACAACCGCAATCAAAATAAGAGCATAATGAGGGTTTTTTGTTTTGATTTTTTTCCAAATACTAGCAAATACTAGTGAAAGAATCGCTATTGTGCTCAGGAAACTTGTAAATACTAATGATATAATCATAATATAATGTCTATGAAAGTAAAGTGAAATATCTGCTAAATTTGCAAGTGCAACAAAGAATCTAAATAAATAAGCTAATCCAAAGAACAGAAATGCATTTCTAAAATAACCTATTCCTTTGTGCTTAGTCAGCTCATAAACTTCTTTTGTTTTGAAATAAATAAAAGCACATAATAAAATTATAATTACTGAAAAAACAAGTTCAGTAAAAATCATCTCCGGTCTGAAAAACATTCCTCTTGGCATATTATCACCAAAAGATATGGACTATTTAAATATTTATAAAAAAAGTGGACTTAAAGTGTACATTTTTGCTTCTTCTTGTTTATAAATGAAATAAATTATACATATTACATATGATTTGAAAAGATAGAATATGACAAAAGATAACATATTGTTAAAACTTGAAAATGTTTCAAAGATATATAAAATGGGAGAAGTAGAAGTCCCTGCATTAAAAAATGTTAGTGTTGAGATAAAAAAAGGAGATTTTGTTGCTATTATTGGTGCTTCTGGAAGCGGAAAATCAACAATGATGAATCTTATTGGTTGTCTTGATACTCCAACTTCAGGAAATATTTTTCTTAAATCAAAAAATATAAGCTTATTAGATGAATCAGATCTTGCTTCTCACAGAGGAAAAACAATTGGATTCATTTTTCAACAATATAATTTAATTCCTTCTATATCAACCTTTGACAATGTTTTACTTCCTCTTGAATTTCAGGAGATTGATGACAAAAAAGCTTCTGAAAGGGTAAAGAAAATACTTTCTATTGTTGGTTTGTCTGACAAAATGTTTAATCTTCCCACACAACTCTCAGGCGGTCAACAACAGAGAGTTTCCATTGCAAGAAGCCTTGTTGGGGATCCTGAAGTCATACTTGCAGATGAACCCACAGGAGCTCTTGACAGTGTAACTGGAAAAGATATTCTTAGAATCCTTCACAAGCTGTGGAAAGAAGAAGGAAAAACAATAATACTGGTAACTCATGATCTTAAGCTTGCAAAATATGCTCATACAACCATTGAATTAAAAGATGGTGAGATTCTTAAAACATATCAAAATCATAATGAGGTGGGATAAAATGATGAAAATTAAAAATTTGACAATTTTGTCTTTAATGGTTCTGTTATCATTTTCTATGGTATCAGCATTGTTCGAAGATGTAACATTAATATCAGTTGGTCTTGTTAATCAAGATCCGGATCCAGCAATTGCAGGAAATGTTGTTGAAATAAGGTTTAGTGTTGAAAATCTCGGTGGAAATGATATAAATAATCTTATGTTTGAACTTACTTCAGAGTATCCTTTTGAACTTGCTTCAGGAGAAGATGCTGTTAAAGAGGTTGGAATTATAAAAGGTTTCCAGACAGGTGAAGACATGAAAATAATGAAATATACATTGATGGTAAACAGAGATGCAATAGCAGGGAACTATGAATTAAAAATAAAGTATTATGAAGAGGGGTCAACAATAAAAACTGCTAGAACCTTTTCCATAGAATTAGATAATAAAGAAAGTGCAGAAGTTATCTACATTAACCAGGTTGAATTGATTCCGGGAAAAATAATCCCTTTGAAATTCACAATCAATAATGTTGGTTCAGCACCATTAAGGGAATTGACTTTCCAATGGGAAAATGAGGATGATATAATTCTTCCAGTTGGTTCAGACAACACAAAATACATAAAATACATTGATGTTGGAGAAAGCAAAGAGCTTGAGTTTGATGTGATTGCAAGTACAAATGCAGATCCTGATTTATATAAGCTTGACTTGTTTCTTACTTATTCAGATCCTGTTACAGGAGAGGATAAGGAAATAAACACAAAAGCAGGAGTGTATGTTGGTGGAGCAACTGATTTTGATGTATCTCTTTCAGATACTTCAAACGGTGAATTAACTTTTTCAATTGCAAACATTGGAAGTGTTGCAGCAAGTTCTGTGACAGTCAAAATTCCAAATCAACAGGGTTGGAAAATTATGGGAAGTAATTCTGTTATAATCGGAAATTTGAATGAAGGAGATTATACAATTGCAAGCTTTACAATGATTCCAACCACAATCAGAACACCAGATACTTCTACCCAAAAAGGCGGGCAGGATATGTCAACAGTAAAAGTTGATGTTGTATACACTGATTCAAGAGGAAACAGAAACACAATCAAAAAGGAGGTAAGCGTTGATTCCTCAATGTTTCAGACAATTGAAGGTGAGGAAAAGATAATTTCTGGAGGAATGCAAGGAAGAATGGGGGTCCAACAAGAGTCATTCTGGCAGAAATATGATTTGATGATAATTGGGGCAGTTGTTTTGACTTTATTAATATGTGCTAGAAATAAGTATAAGAAAGAAAAGATAGAGGATTCAAATTATACTTATAAACAACTGGCCAAAGAAGCATTTCACATTAAGAAAAAGTAAATAAGATGAAATTTACCAAAGCATTCAAGCATGCATTAAATATGGTGCTCCATAGCAAACTAAGAAGCTGGCTTACTATATTGGGAATAATCATTGGTGTTGCTGCAGTTATTTCAATAGTTGCCATGGGAGAAGCACTCGAGCAAGATATGACTTCCCAACTTGATGATTTAGGGGGAGATCTTCTTACTTTGACTGCAGGAGCTTCAAGCGCCCATAGCTTTGGTCAAGGAAGGATGGGAAATTTTGGAGGGTCTGCATCTGCGACTGATGAGGAAATAGTTCTTGATAAAACAGATCTCCAGGCCCTTAAAGGAGTTAGTGATATAAAACTTATGGATACCCAGATAAGTGGAAGAGTAGATATTTACTATGTTGCTGAAAAAGGATCTGTTACAGTTACTGGAGTTGACCCATTAACCTGGTATCAAATCACAACTTCTAAACTAAAAGATGGAAGAATGCTTGGTTCTGCAGACAGTAATGTTATTATGATAGGTGGAAGGGTTGCTGAAAGTTTTTTTGATAAACAGTTAGGAATCAATCAACTGATTACAATAGAAGATAGATTGTTTAGAATAGTGGGGATTTTAGATGATCAGAGTACTTCAGTTTACATGCCAATTAATCTTGCATATGAGATTATTGATGACAAGGAAAAAGGTGTCTACGATAAAATCATAATCAAGATTAAAGATGAAGAACAAATAGATATTGCAATGGAAAATATTGAACAAAAATTAATGATTGCACGTCATGTGACAAAAGATAAACTTGATTTTACCCTGTCTTCAAATCAGGCACAGAATGATAGCAGGGCAGAAATGATAAATTCATTAACCATGTTTTTGACAGCAATAGCAGCTGTTGCTCTTCTTGTGGGGGCAGTTGGCATTGCAAATACAATGTTTACATCAGTTCTTGAAAAAACAAAGGAGATTGGAATCATGAAAGCAATCGGTGCAAGAAACAATGATATATTAATAATATTTTTACTTAATGCTGGGTTAATTGGTTTGATTGGAGGAATCTTGGGGATTATTTTTGGAACATTATTAAGTGGATCTTTGCCAGCCCTTATGGGTGATACAACCGGGATTATGAATAGAATGTTTTCTGCAGACACTATAATTAATCTAAAAATGTCAGTAATTGCAGTTTCAATGTCAGTATTCATTGGGATGGGTTCAGGGGCAATTCCAGCTTATCAGGCATCAAGATTAAAACCAGTTGATGCATTACGTTATGAGTAAGTGGACTTAAAATGTACATTTTTGCTTCTTCTTGTTTATAAAGAAACTTGCTTAACTATAACTTAATAAAATATGGAGGTGAAACAAAATGAAAAAAGCAATAACAGCTTTGTTTGCAGTTATGATCATTGGCATCATGTCAATAGGATTTGTGAGTGCTTACAAAGGAGATATAACACAAAAAGGCCCATATTTCAGTGAAGAAAGGCATGAATTAATGGAACAGGCATTTGAGAATAATGATTATGATGCTTGGAAAACATTAATGACTGAGAATGGGAGAAATCCAAGAGTTGTAGATGTTGTAACTGAAGATAATTTTGCGACCTTTGCTCAAATACATGAAGCAAAAGAAGCAGGAGATTATGAAACAGCATTAGCACTTAGAGCTGAATTAGGACTTGGAATGAAAGATGGTTCAGGCCAAGGAAGACAAGGCAGTGGAATGAGAATGCAGCAAAACAACTTTGTTGATGCAGATAATGATGGAAACTGCGACAACACTGGATCAAAACAAAATTTAGGAAAAAGGGGAAGAAGATAAATCTTCCTTCTTTTTTATTATAAAAAATAAATGTTAAAATAGAATTTGTGATCACAGTGAATGATTAAACCTTTAGTCCAGGATAGAGGGGGAATTGTTTACACAATTCCTTCACTTCCTGTTTTACTTTTTCTATAATTTTTTTATTTTCGTAATTATCAATTACTTTAGCTATATTTTCACCAATAAACTTCATTTCAGATTCCATGAATCCTCTTGTTGTTATTGCAGGAGTGCCTAATCTTATTCCGCTTGGGTTGAAAGGAGAAGCAGTGTCATATGGAACAGTGTTTTTGTTTGTAAAAAGTCCGGCTTCATCCAATGCGTTTTGAACTTCTTTGCCTTTTCCTGTCAGATTCTTTTTTGTCAAGTCAATAAGCATTAAATGATTATCAGTTCCATCTGTAACTAAGCTAACACCATTGTTCATCAATGATTCAGCAAGAACTTTTGCATTTTTTACTATTTGCTTTGCATACTCCTTAAAATCAGGTTGTGCGTCTTCTCTGAATGCAACTGCTTTTGCAGCAATAATATGTTCGTGAGGTCCGCCCTGCAAGCCAGGGAAAACAGCTTTGTCAACTGCTTTTGCGTGCTCTTCCTTGCACATTATAATAGCGCCTCTAGGCCCTCTTAATGTTTTATGAGTAGTTGTTGTTGTAACATCTGTATAAGGAAT
>JABMPP010000070.1 GCA_013202955.1 Candidatus Woesearchaeota archaeon
ACTGTTTATAAATATGAGAATATTTATGTAAATGGAGAATGGGTTAAAAATATAACAGGCACAATAGGGAGTGTTTATTTTGGAGAGCTTGGGGTAAGTGAGGAAAAAACAGATGTTGTTGAATGGACACCAACAGAACAGGGATATTATAGATTAATACTTGTTGTGAATGCAAGCGAGGATATTGACTGGGAAAACAATTATGATTATGAATCTGCTTATGTTGTTATGCCTGGTCCAAATATAGAGGGATGGGCAAATGTTCATTATCATGTTATTGTTAATGAGACGAACAACATAACCCTATATGTTGAAAATGAAGGAACAGAAACCTCTCAAAATGTAACAGCAACTGTTCATGAATATGAATTGGGATATATTGATGGTGAAAGTGTAGAGGTTATTGTTGACACAATAGGGGGTGTTTACTTCGGAGATGTTGATGCAGGTGAATATAAAAGTGATATTATTCCCTGGACTCCTGAAGAACAAAGACATTATAATTTGATGTTGGTTGTGAATGCAAGCGAGGATATTGACTGGGAAAACAATTATGATTATTATGGAGTTCAAGCAAGATATGATGGACCAGACTTGAGTGTTTATGTTCCTTATCCAGACAATGACCTAATTGCAAATGAGGTAAATCCTGTTGAGGTTGAGGTTTATAATCATGGAACAGAAACAGCAACAGAAGTAGAACTAACTATTTATGATCTTTATAATAATCAATACACAAATATAGGTTATGGGGCAGGGGTTTATTATAATGAGATTCTATATGAGTTTAATTTAGATTGGATAGCTGATTATTTAGTAAACTTAACTGTGAATTATAATAATATTACTGAACAATTTACTGTAGTTCAAGATAAAACAATTATTCTGCAAAACGGGGTTGCATTGGCTATTGATTATATTAGCAGTGAGAGAAGACTTTCATTAATATTTACCGAGGTAAGTCAGGTTGTAACAGAGTCTGTTCCAAATATTGGTGTGTATGAACTTTGGGAAGGGTTTGTAAATATCACTCCAACAATAACAGGAACCCACATATTAGCAGCAAGTGTAAGCTCATTAAATGATATTAGCCAATACAATGATTATGATTTAAGATATGTAACTGTGATTGAAGAAGGACCTAATGTTTATGGGGATTTATATGTTGAATATGATAGTATTGTGAATGAGACAAACAACATAACAATTGAGGTTGGGAATGTTGGAACAGAAATAGCAACAAATGTTAATGCAACTGTTTATGAATATGAATGGGAATATGTTGATGGAGAGGATGTAATGATTATTGTTGACACAATAGGGAGTGTTTATATTGGAGATCTTGGTGTTGATCAGAGTACAACAGAGATTATTGAATGGACCCCAGCAGAACAAAGACATTATATGTTTATGCTTGTTGTGAACTCAAGCTGGGATGTTAATCCTAACAATAATATTGATTATGACTCATCATACGCTCAGGTATCTGCTCCTGATTTACATATTTACATAACAGAAAATGATATGGGTATTGTAAATCAAACAGGAACTATTAGTTTAGAGGTTAGGAATACTGGGATAGAAACAGCAACTAATGTTAACTCAACACTTTATAACTTTTATAACTGTGAATATGAATTAATTAGATTTGGGGATACTGAAACAATGTATCATAATGATGTTGAATATCATATTTCTGCTGACTGGGTTTTTGATGAATATGCAGTATTTAATGTAAACTATAATAATCAAACAGAACAATTATTGGTTTATAACAATGGTTATGGGGTTTTGAGCAATAATGTATTTTTAACTATTAGATATTCTTCTGAAAGCAGTCTAAGATTCTATATGTGTGAGGAATTAGAAGGGGTTGCAACACAAGATATTGCTGATATTGAACCAGGATATCAAAATTTTGTTGGGTTAGAAATGAACTGGACTCCTTACACAGAGGGAGCACATTTATTAAAGATTTTTGTGGATGCTAATGAAGATCATTATTGGGCAGATAATGTTGTAACCTCAAATGTTAATGTAGTTATGCCTGGTCCAAATATGAAAGCAAATCATATAATCATAAATAAGGTAGATAAGGATACAGTTATAATAATAAACCAGAGCACTGTTGTCTATACTTCTGTCAGCAATGTAGGAACTGAAACAGCAAACAATGTTAGTGTAAAGTTATATCTGAATTATTATGGAAATGATGATGAGGAAGATGTAGAACCAGGGCTACCAGCTGACCCAATTAATGAAACAGAAGGAAATGAAACAGGAGGAAACAGCAGCAGTGGTGGTGGAAGTGGAGGAAATGAAACAGATGAAGGTGCAGAACCTGAAGTTATTGATGATGATTTAGAGGAAATAACAGAAGAAATAGAATATTCATATTTAATAGATGAATATTATCTTGGTGATTTAGAAGCAAATGAAGAAGCATTATATAATTTCACATGGACTCCTAATGCAACAGGATGGGAAACATTAGCTCTTGTTGTTAATTCTAGCTATGATGTTTATGATGGTAATAATGTTAGATATAATAGTGTGAGAGTAAGACCAAATTCATCTGATATTTTGTATTATTATTATTTCCCAAAGCAAACAATGGTAAATGAGACATATAACTTAAACATTGATCTAAATAATGTAGGCATAGTGGATGCAGAGAATGTTTTTATTGAATTAAGGGATAATGGTGTTTTGCTTTATAGTAATTTTGTAGGAACATTAGAAGTAGATGACTGGTTCTGGGATCAATATATATGGACACCTCAATATGTAGGAGAGCACAACATGACATTTTTCATGAATTACACAGATAACACAGGATATAATGAAATATTAGATATGGAAACAGTGAATGTTCTTGAACCAATTTCTGTGTTAATGACAATAAACAACCCAGATGGAGGATATGAGCCAACAACTGTTGTTTATGATGACTGGTATTATATAACAGAACCAACACAACTCACAATGCCCAACACATCAACAAATATTGGGTTTTTGAAGTTGTTTAATCAGGATAATGATGATGAAGGAGTTTTCACTGGTTTTCGTGATTCCACACCTCAATCTGAGATGACAGCAACCTCAAGTGTTTATTATAATCTAACAGATGGAGGTTTGTTTTTCAACATTGTGTATGCAAATGAAGTGAATTGGGTCACTTTCCAGAATGAATTTGAGTTTAGGGCTTCAAATTCATGGTTTGAGTATGATGATAATTTGGCACTCTATCAATGCACTGACTTTGATTTTGGAACAGATAGTTGTGTTAATGGATGGGATGTTGCTGATGATTATGAGTTTGGTTCATTCAGTTCAAATTACCTAAGTGTTCAAGGTATAAGTTTTTCTCCTGTTGAAGCCTTTGGGGTTGGATATTATGTTGAAGATGTTAATGACACAAATGTGACTGTATATGAACGAGAATGTCTAATCATATTAGATCCTATATACAAAAATAATTGTGAATATACACCAAAGTATGATTCAAAAGGAATATGCTTAACAGGTTATGATGAGCAATGCAATATAGCAATAATAGATGCTAAATGGTCTGAATCATCAGTTGATGATGGAAATTCTGTTGAGTTGATAGTAGAATGTGATAATTGTGAAGGAGAAGAGGTTGTATTTACAATAATAGAAAATGATCTACTTGTTGATAATGAGATAATTGAATTGACGGGAACTATTAAGGATGGTGTTGTAACAGTTGATTGGGAAGCTGAGTGGGTAAATGATGCTTTCTGGCCATTGAGCAATGATCCTGAGTTTTATTTTGAAGTAAATGTTGGTGGAGAAACAGCATTCTCACCATACTTAGCTGTTTTCAGTGTAAGTGGAAATGAAAGTCAACCCCCAACAGTTGATTCTATTGATATTCAAGAAGGTTATGAAGTCACTGATTACATATGGGCAAACGGCCAATTAGTAGCAAAGGTGGTGGAAGGAAATGAATAATAAGTTTTCAGCAATGTTTGTAATGATGGTTGTAATGATTTTAGTATTTCCACAGGCTGTAAACTCTAATGTTGAATCCTATCAGTTTTCAGACTATTCTCAATTTGTTAGTGTTGATATGTACAAAGGAGATGTTGGAGCAAACATACCGTTGTTTTCTGTGCCTGGCAGAGGAGGACTTGATTTCCCTATAAGTTTAAGCTATCAGACAGGAATTAAGCTTGATCAACAGGCATCATGGGTTGGTTTGGGATGGAGCATCAATATCCCTGGTGTGACAAGGATTGTTAATGGATATCCCGATGATTACAAAGGAAACTCTGTAAACATAAACATTCCAACTGTTTCAGATTGGGATGTATTCTGGAATACGCTTTCGCACAATTTGTTCTTTTCAACAGACATTGGACAAATGTTTCAACAAAATGTGCATACAATGGGATCGATTGCTCAATATGCTTTCTTTTCAGGTGATCTTGGAGTTAATGTCAATTTCAGTGGCCTTGACTTAAGTGATGGAAGTAATCAAGTTAATGTAGATGGGTTCTTCAATATTATTAAGGATGATGAATTTAGGGATGTTGTGCAAACATCTGATTATTATTCCTGTGATGAACATATAAAAGCCTGCTTAGGACCATATGGGGGAAGCAGTGATTTTATTTGTGCAGAAAAGCAGATTTCATGCACCCAGGATTCTGATTGCATAACACCTTTAAATGGACTAACAATTACCGATCAAGGTTATGATTTTCAATTAGAAGATGATTGTTCAGATGAGAATATATGTAGGAGGATATATGCTAATACTGGTGTGGGAACAACATCCTATCCCTCTTATGAATGCTATGATAATTATGATGGCTTATTGACAAATTTCAAAACATGGGGAATCGACAAGGAACAGCCAGATTCATATTTCATTTCAATGATGGAAACTGGAGGAAAGCTTGTTATGGACAAGTCCCATCTCACTGGTTTTTCAGCAGTATGGAAGCTTCAGAAAACATCTAACATTGTAAGAAGTATTACCCCAATATTTACAGAAAACTTACTAACCGGATTTTTATATAAAGGATTAGATGGTAAAAAATACTATTTTACAAAAAAAGAAATGATACAAAACACATACAGCAAAAGTTCAACAGATAAAGATGTAGGGAATTGTGGAGGAGATGATGATTTCCTTGTAATGAAAAACAATGATCCATATGCTTATTCATGGACAATAGAAAAAATATTGAGTTTTGATTATGTTGATGATGATGGGGTAGATGGCCCTTCAGACGGCGATAGTGGAAATTGGATTAAGTTTGATTATGTTGAATATGCAAGTGATTTCTTGTCAAGGCAACCATATGATTATTCATGTGAAAGAGGACCAAGTGGTTATAGTGGAAAAGGCCACCAGGTTATGACTGTATCTTATCTAAGCCAGATAGAAACCCCAACACATAAAGCTGTTTTTAATGTTGATTTTAATAATAGAGAAGATGGAAAAGAAAGTGGTGGAACAAGGAACAGTCCAAAACTTACAGAAATTGTTTTGAAAGCAAAGCAAAAAGTAAACGGTGTTAATACTGAATCAGACATAACAAGATACAGGTTCAGCTATGATTATTCTCTTGCACAGGGAGCGCCTGATTCAGACTCAGGAAGATTGACATTGAAGTATGTAACTCAGCTTGACCCCCTTGCATTTGATGTTTTGCCTGGTTATCAGTTTGAATATGCTTATGGTGATGAATATTCTGAGCCATATTTTACAGACAATTCTCAAAATATTCCAATAATTAATAATCTCACTCATAATCCTGTATGGGAGAAAAATATGGATGACAGGTGGGGATATTATGCATTTAAAGAGGATTCTGGGGCGAATTCTTATGGTTTTGAAGAGACATGGGGTTGGAAATTAATGGGAGATGTGTGGAGCCTGACAAAAATAAACTGGCCAAATGGTGGCTCAACTGAATTAGTTTATGAAAATGACAGATATAAAAAAATAGGTCAAACAGACACTGATGGTTGGAATGATGGTGGATTAGGATGGGTTCCTGTAATAGAAGATGGAGATGTTCATTATGGAGGCGGAATCAGAGTAAATCTTGTAAGGAACTGCAATGGGATAGGCAATTGCGTTGCAGAGAGATATTTGTATCTGGGTGAAACTGGTTATAATCCAGGATATGAAGATGATGGACATGGATCAGGATCACACGGACTAAGCAGTGGTGTGGCAACTGTTGTTCCTATGCATGGTGGCATATTAGATGATGACAGAAATGTAAAAGGATCAATACACACAACATCATATGTTGGATATGGAAGGGTTGTGAGAATTCCTTATTATAATGAAATAACCCAAGAAGCACCATTTGGATATGAAGTTTATAAATTCGCAACCCCAAATGATTATCCAAATTATGGTCCAAACAATGGAGAAAAAAGCATGGAACACAAAAGAGGGCAATTAAAAAGTGTTGATTATATGATTGATAATGGATATATAAGATTATTCAAGACAGTTAATAACAAATATAGTATTGTAAGCACACTTAATGGATTTGGAGATTACCTAAAATCGGGAAGAAGAAATCTTATCCAGCAAAACCAAACACTTTTCTTTAATCATCCAGTGCCTGCTGTGAATATTCCTCTTTTCAAAACATCAGTTGATTATGTTTATAAATCTACTAATGGGTTGCCAATGAAGATAACAGAAACAAATAGTGATGGAAGCAAAAGAATCACAAAAACAAAATATGCATGGGAACTTGACAGATATGCCACAGGAAGCATGATGAGAAAAAATATGCTGAGCCAAGTTTATGAGACAAAAGTGTTTGAGAACACTGATTCCCCTGATAATCTTGTTTCAATGTCAAGAACAAACTGGACAAGGTTTAACAATAATTGGAGACCTGAATACATCAGTGTTTGGAAAGATGAAAATAATGACAGAACATTGCAGGAATCTGAATTAATAAAAACACAGAGCTTTGAGTCATATGATCAACATGGAAATCTTCTTGTGTCAAGAGATGCCAGCAACATACCAAGTTATTTTTATTATGGAAACAACGGACAGTGCTCAAACGATGGAACAGATTTTGGGCATTCAATGGTAACGTGCATAGAAAACTCAATGGGTCACCAAATTAAAAATGAATATAATTCTCTTTATATGATTAGAACATCAACAGATCCAAACGAACATGTAACGCAATATGGTTATGACAACTTTAACAGATTAAGAAAAGTAGCAAACCCGGGATCTAGTCTTGCTGATCCGGATATGACCTATGATTATCACTTCTTTGAAACTGAACTGAATCCTGCATGGGTAATGATAACATCAAAGGTTGATAATTCAAATGAGTTTGTTTCAAAAAAATTTTTTGATGGGATGGGAAGATCAATACAATCGCAAACAAAAAATTATGGATCATGGATTGTAACAAATACAGAATATTATGATAAAACATCATTGGTTGAAAAAACATACAAGCCAGTGATAAAGAACACATATGGAGAGTATGATACAACAGAGCCAACTGGAATTTTTTCAAGAATAGTTTATGAGAACAACCCATTGATGAGAATAAAAGAAATTTATCCAATAAATAATTAATAGAATGAAAAACATAATAAAAAAAGGAATTGTAATGATTTTACTAATTGGAGTTTTAGTAAGTATTTCAGGAGCATATGCAAAAGATACTTGTTGTGAAACTAGTAATGATTGTCTTGGTAACCAAGTATGTGACAGAAACCAAGTCTGCCCATCAGACAATTCAAAAGGAGTCTGTTATACCCCTTCTGGAACCCAATGTGATCCAAATCTAAATGAATGTTGCACTCCGAGTGGATGGTATGCTTCTTCTGGAACAGGATGCAATTATGAATATGTTGAGGCATGCTTTGATTTGGAATTCCCAGGTTACAGTAATGGTGGAGAAGGATGCGGAAGTGAAGGATATAAAGTGGCTATAAGAGGAAAATACCGAACATGTGATTCCGTGGGAAATTGCGGTGGATCATGGACAATAACACATACAATACAGCAGGATTGCCAGAATAATCAATTCTGTGATAGATTCTTAAATTCAAATGGAGTAGATGAAATTATTCATGAATGTAGGGACAACAGCTATGCCCCTGCTGAAATATGTAATGGAATGGATGATGATTGTGATAGTTTAGTTGATGAAAATAATCCTGAAAGTGGACAGGATTGCGGAACTGATGTTGGAGAGTGTAGTACAGGGCTTACACACTGTAGTTCAGGAAATATAATATGTATAGGTAATGTTGGTCCAACAAATGAAGTGCTTGACGGGCTTGATAATGATTGCGATGGAATTGTGGATGATGGTGTATCCAAAATAACAACTGAATATGATGGAATTGACAATATGGAATTAATAAGGATCACAGATGAAATGGGTATTGTTATTGAAACAAAAAAAGACCTATTTGGAAATCTTGTTCAATTGACAGAAGCAAAAGACACTATTGATGAAACAAATGCACATTATGAATATAGTATCCTCGGTCAATTGAAAAAAATCATTGATCCTGAAAATCATGAAACAACAAACACATTCAACACATTGGGGCAGCTTACAGATGAAGATCATCCAGATACAGGACACACAAACCTGGTTTATGACATAAGAGGAAACTTAATAGAATCAACTGATGCCCTTGAAAGATTGATAAACAGAACATATGATGATCTGAACAGGATAAAGCAGATCAAATGGGTTGATTATTATGGAAATGATGACCTAATAGCTATAAATTATCTTTATGATAATGAATGCGGAAATGCTGCCCAGATAAATTCCATTGGAAGGGTATGCATGATTATTGATTCTTCTGGAACAATTCAATTTGTTTATGATGAAAGAGGAAGAATAACAAGAGAGATAAAAACAATAGAGAGTGTTGATTATATAACTGATTATGGATACAATAATGCAGGAAGCATTACTTTTATTTTGTATCCAAGTGAAAAGAAAGTAAAATATAATTATAATAATTTACAGCAGTTGGAATCTGTTGAGCTTGATGCAGACAATGATGGTGTTGTTGATAACATAATAATGTCGGATTATGATTATAATCCAACAGGAACAATAGATAAAGTGGATTTTGGAAATGGTCTAACAACTAATTACCAATACAATGAGAGAGACTGGCTGGATGTCATTGATTCAGGAAGTGTCTTCCAGAGATCATATAATTATGACAAAGCTGGAAACATAGTGAATCTTTATGGAAATGTAGATAAAACAAATCAAATTGCTGAATTTGATTATGATAACCTAAACAGGCTTACCGATGTTGATTCTGATACAATTGGAGACAAGAGTTATACATATGATGGTGTTGGAAATAGATTGAAATTAATACAGCCAGAAGTGCCTGATAAACAATATTCATATAATTATGAAAGTCAGGTAGATCCTGATTATCCTCAATCAATAAGATTAATGAGTGTAAGTGGTGGGGGAGAAAATAACATAAATTTACAATATGATGCTGTTGGAAATCTTATATCTGATGAAAACAACGATTATGATTATGATTATGATAACAGATTGATATCTGTTACAATGTCTGATGGCACTGTTGAAGAGTATGTTTATGATTATTTGGGAAACAGAATCAAGAAAACAAGCGGAAACGACACAACAATCTATCTTTATGATCTTGGAAGCACATTAATTGAGGAAATAGCTCCTTCAACCGGCCCTGTTAATCCAATTGGATTTTGTAATCCTGCTGAGTTTGATTACACAAGCAAGTTTTTGGTGCAGGATAGTTCATCTAATAACCTGTTAATGTTAGACCAGGCTGGACAATTAATGCTAAAAGGAGATTTATTTGAAAATTCTGTTTCAAGTGCTGATTCAAATGATTTCAAAATACAAGACAATGTTGGAAATGCATTTGCGTTTATTTCAAATCCAGAAGGAGATTTACATTTATTAGGAGAATTATTCAAAGACTCAGAGCAAAATCCCCAATCAGGTCAAAAAGAATTCATAATTCAAAGTAGTAGTGGAGAAACAGCTGCTTTCTTTGATCAATCATCTGGCAACTTATACATAAAAGGTTGTCAGGGAGTAATAGAATAATTATGAGGTGTATGAAAAATGATGAAAAAAATAATTTTGGTTTTAGCAATAATAACAATATTAAGTATTAGTGTTTATGGTGGAACAACAGCAAGTACTGATGGTGATGGGGGAACAGGAGATATCACATTACCATTTGACCCACCTGTAATTGTCCCTATTAACATTACTACAGGTCCTGCATGGAATGATGCAACAACAGGAATAGTATTTACTCCAAGAAATGTTGGGGTTGGGACAATAACACCAGATAATAAACTTCATATTTATGGTGGTGATTTTAAGGTAACTGCAACCGATGATGATGGTGCAAATATATATGCAGTTGATAATAATGGATATGCAGTTGATTTCTTTGCACAAAACGGCAAGGGATACTTAAAAACAACAGAAGTGAGCATGGACTTAGTGCTTGGAGCAGGTTATTGGGGAGATCACTTAATAATAAAACCAAATGGAAATGTTGGGATAGGAATAGGAAATCCTGGAGCTAAATTACACATTTATGGTGATAATAAAGGATTAATAATCCAAGATACAACAAATGATGGTGGAAGACCTTTTATTAGATTTGTAGGAAATGACTTAAATGTAATTGAAAGTGATGATACTGCAAATGAAATCTTTGGTGTTTATAGTAAGTTTTCAAGTTCTAGGGAAAATGATGCAATAGTAAAAATATTTGGAGATACACAAGGAGAACCTAGTTGGGGTCGCTTTTTACAACTAACACATAATGGTGAAGATGGAAGAATAACAACGGATGTTGGTGATATAATCTTAACACCTGCTTCAGGTAATGGTAATGTCAATATTCAAGGAGATATTGTATTAGAAGGTGGAGCAAAGATAGTCACAAACTCAGAGGACTTCATAATAAGATTACCATGAAAGCAAAGATCATTTTAAGTTTTGTATTTGTGATTTTACTAGTTGGCACTGTGTATGCCATAACTGAGCAACAAAGAGATAATCTTAATAGAACTCTAGATATGGTAAAGAATGATAAAGTTAAGTATGAAAAAGTTCTTTTGCTCTTAGAGAAAAAAGATATTGATTTGAGTGATGAACCTGATTTAAAAGATAGAATAGAAGATGATAAAAAAAGATTAGGCATTGACACAAAATATCCTGAAAAAGAATTTTTTTCTCCTTCAAAAAAAGGATTTCCTTGGATAATAGGATTTGTTATTATGGGTTTGGTCTCAATATTCCTTGTTGCAGAGATCGAAAGGAAAAAAGGGCATATAATAAGATTGCACCAGATCGCAGAATTCCACGGAGTTCACAAACCACACAATGATCTCAACAAAGTAGATGATTATGTTTCTGAATGCATGAGATTTGGTTATCCAACAGACAAAATAGAATCCACATTACTGGATAAAGGGTGGAATTCTGAAAAGATTCAGCAAGTGTTGGGAGAGATAAAGCTCAGAAGATACATAATTGACACAATGAAAAAAGGTTACACAAAAGAACAGATAAGAGAGCACCTTGTTGGAGCCAATTGGAGCGAAGATGTAGTTGATAAAGCCCTTAAGGCACTAAACGCATGAAATATGAAACAGAAAATAATATCAATATTTGTAATGATGCTTTTCATAGTTAGCTCTGCTTATGCTTATGATGTTTATTTTTATCATAATAATCACTTAGGAAGCCCTGCAACTGTAACTAATCTAGATGGTTTGCCTGTCTGGAAAGCAGATTATGACCCATTTGGAGAAACAATTAATGAAGAAGGAGACAGCAAAATAAAATACAACTCAAAAGAAGAAGACCAAACTGGATTGTTATATTATGGTTCAAGATATTATAACCCAAAAACAGGAAGATTTATCACAGCAGATACTGTAAAAGGTGATATATTGGACACTCAATCACAGAACCTATATGTTTATGTTCAGAATAATCCAATGATGTATATTGATCCAACTGGAAATCAATTAATTGCTGCAGCAGGAGCATATGCTACTGCAGCTTCCCAGGATCCAACATTGATAATTGATATGGAGGATTTTGCTAATGCATGGGATCAAGTGGATTTTAGTGAGGGATTTACAGCAAGTAATATTGAAGCTGGAGTTATAATGGGATTATCAGGAGCCGGAGCTATTTGGGCTTTTGGATCAATTCCAGGTAAAGGTAAAGTTGCTAAAGGCATTATGAAACTCTTTGGAGTTGGAGGAGAGAAAAAAGCACTTAAAAAAATGACCGAATTAGTTGGTAATTTAAATCCTGGTCAAAAGGGAGGAGATTGGACAGATGTTTCTAATTTTAAAGGCAATATCAAGCTTGTAAGGGGGGTTAATCCTGAAGCAGTAAAAAGCACTGGAAAAAATGTTTTAATGAATCCAACAAGTAAACAATGGGGAAACAGCCCATCATGGGCAAATAATGCAGGAGGAACAAGTGTTGAAACACATTCTTGGTGGGTTGTAGATACCCCTGCTGGAAGAGAATATGCTAGTTATTATGGAGATGCTCTTATTCAGACTGATTTAAAAACAGTACAAAAACACGTTAAAAATACTATCCAGAGAGATGCGCATTTAAGTGGTGCCAAAACAATTATTCAGGCAAGTAAAACAAGACATGCAGGAATTCCAGTAATGACTGCCCCACATTATTTAGAAGAGGCAATGAAAGTAACAATATTAAAATAAATATTCCAAAAAATTAACTTATTCTTACATCTGATTGCACTTTAAGAACATTACTTGCTTTGATTGGAGAAACATAAGCTCTTATAACTCTTCCATCTTTTCTTTTTATCTCAATAAAGCCTTCTTCTTCTTTGTATTTTCCTAAGTTCTTTATTTCCAACAATCTTTCTTCAGTTAAAGGAACTATTCCAACTGGTTTTCCTTCATAAGAAAAATGGTATAAATATTGCTCATCAATCTTAAGCTCTGGTTCAACATATTTAACATGTCCTTTTATTTTGACTAACCCTCCTTTATTATCAAAAAACAATTCTAAGGCCTCATACATATGATGATCATTTATTATCACAACACTTGCACATTCATTTAGAGATTTTATAAAGTCCTTATTATTGTTTAATTTTATTAATCCAACCAAGATATTGATAAATTTATTTTCATCTTTAATTTTATTAAGTTCTGGATTAAAAACAAATTTATTCTTTTTTCTTTTAAAGAAAGAAAAGAAAGATTTTTTTTCTTTTACATCCTTTCTTTTATATGATTTATTTGTTTTGTATAACTCTTTTGCTAAATTTATAATATAATCTTTTCCCTTGTTTTTGTTTAATCCATTTCCATTTTCCAGACCATTTACAAATCTTAATGGTATGTTACTAAATCCATTTAGAGCACCGCTTATTGCCCCTGTAATTGCAGCAATGGAATCAGTATCTCCGCCACCATTAATAGCATTTAAAACAGATTTTTCAAAATCAAAAGGTGAAATAACAAAGAAATAAAGAGCAGCTGGGACAGTGTCAAGTATAAATGCCCCTCTTCTCTTAAGCTCGTTTTCAAGAACAAGATTCATGTTTTTATCCAATAAATGCTCCAACAAAGCAATTCTTCTGGAAAATTCTGGTGAGATATCTTTAATAAAAGAAGAAACTGATCTTAAAAATTTTTTTGGGTTAAAATTAGTTTTATTATCAATAACATAAGCAACTGAATAAGCAACAGCTGTTGCTCCTGCAATACTATCTGCATTATTGTGGGTAACAATTGTTGATTGCATACTTACCTCTTTCAATTTATTAAGATCATCTTTGTAAAACAAACCAAAAGGAGATGCCTTCATAGCAGGACCACATCCTTTTAGCTCTATACTTCCACTTTTTGTCCAATTAACTCCTTGTTTTAATCTTTCTACTGCCTCTACTGTTCCTTTTCCAGCACCAATCGGGTTATTTAACCATTCAATAAATTTTTTTGAATATGTCTCAGGATTAAAACCTTTATTTTCAATAAAAGTTTCTGCACCGGCTATTGTGAGCTGTGTATCATCTGTGTAAATTCCTTTTGGAAATCTGTTTCCTTTCACATAATCTTTAACAAATCCATATTTTTTTTGTATATCACCTGCCCACATACTCTCAACCGGTGCACCTAATGCATCACCGACTGCACATCCAATCAAGGTTCCGATATAAGAATCAAGAAGATTTTTACTAATTTTATTAGAACCATTATCTTCTGTTTTTTCTTTTTTAATATCTTTAATTACCTCTTGGAGATGATCGTGAACCTTTTTTAACCAAGCTTCTTTATGTTTACCATCAATACTTGACAACAGTTCAATAAAATGACCTAAGTCAGATATTTCTTTCAAATATTCTTCCTTACTTATATAATAATGTTTAAATAGATTCTTAAAAATGATAGTTATTCTTTTTGCTTCTGTTTCCATTGCTTCAAAATCTCTCTTAACTTCATCCCCATAAACAAAAGCAATATCTTTATTAATATATTTTAAAACATCGTTCCAGTAAGAGTTAAGA
>JABMPP010000004.1 GCA_013202955.1 Candidatus Woesearchaeota archaeon
AGATAAAATACAGGCATAATTTATTGGTGTTTTCTCATCTTCTGGTGATTTGTTATCAAAAACATTCAGCACAATCTCTTTCTTAATATTAAAATAAGGGATTATCATCTCTCTTACTTCTTCAGCATTTTTGAAAAGATATATATGGTCTGGGCTGGCAGCCCATATAGCAGTGCTCAGAAATATTCTCCCATTATCTGAAACCAACTCTTTTAATTTGGTTAATAAATCCTTAGGATTCTCAAGATGCTCTAATAATTCACCACATATTATCCTGTCATATTTGTTTTCTTTAGGAATATCAAAAACATTCTCTTTCTCAATTCTGATTGACTGGTTATTCATCTTTACTAATTTTTTTGAAAACTCAACAGAGCTTTTGCTTAAATCATATCCAGTTCCATCCCACACATTATTATTTCTGATAAATTCTGATATTAAGAAACCAGTTCCTGTTGGAACCTCAAGAACATCTCCAGAATTCATTCCTGTGTTACAAAACTTTTCTATAAAAAATCCCCACATCTTATAATGATTTATCCAGAATGCTTGTGATAATAGCAACCCATTCAAATATCTGTTTTCCATAACATCTGGGTTGTCATAAACTTTTTTCCTTGCCTCTTCAAATGATTTGCATTTATAACTCCCTGTTTTTTCCAATTCTGATTGTAATTCCAGAAACTCAAGGGAAAAATTAACCAGGCTCTTAATAGCATTATCATAACTTTTCATATCATTATCACACATTTTAAGCATTATATTGCATATCTTCTCTCCAAAAACTCTGTCATAACTAGGATCATTATTTATCTTTTTAACAACCCCTTTTGTTACAAAACTAGTTTCTAATTTTTTTAATGTGTATTCAAATAAGTTCCCCATTTTTAGCAGGAAACATAATATATTTAAATAAGTTACTACTATCTTAATTAATACATTAAGGGGGCAAAATGGAGACATTAAAAGAACTGTTTGCCAGAGTTCTGGCCATTGATAAAAAAGAGATTAATAATAATTCTTCACTTGAGAATACTGCCTCGTGGGATTCATTTAACGGTCTTATGCTTGTTTCAGAGCTTGAAAAGAATTTTGATGTAAAATTTACAATGGATGAAGTTACATCAATAACAAAATTCACTGATATAAAGGATTGCCTGAAAAAGCACGGAAGAACACAGGGAGTTGATGAATAAATGGAGTTGAATGATTATAATTATGAGGATATTGGGGTTGGGAAGGTGTTTGAGTTTAAGAGAATACTGACCAAAAAAAATGTAGATGAGTTTGCAGATCTCACAGAAGATCACAATCCTCTTCATACTGATGAAGAATATGCAAAAACAACCCAGTTTAAAGGAAGAATAATGCATGGAATGCTGGCAGCAAGCTTGTTTTCAACACTTTTTGGTATGGAATGTCCTGGCAAAAAAAATCTTTATTTGTCCCAAAGCCTGAATTTTAAAAAGCCAATACCACCTGATTCAGAATTGACTGTAAGAGGGACAGTCAAGCAAAAAATGGATAGCTTTAAAATGATAACTATATTTACAGAGATAATACTTAACAATGAAGTTATGATAGATGGGGAGGCAAGAGTAAAGATAATATGAAAAAATTAGCACTTGTAATCGGAGGAAGCGGCGGAATAGGGGCTGAAACAGCAAAGGTTCTTAGTAAAAATATGAAAGTATGTTTGACTTATAATAAGAATAAAGTAAAACAAAACTACTCAGGAGCTTATAAAATGGATATAAGGAATGAGGAGAACATAAAAAAAATAGTTTCAGAAATACTCAAGGAACATAAAAAGATTGATGTTGTTGTTTACAGTATTTCAACACCAATAAAAAACAAAAAAGCAGTTGATTTAGAATGGAGTGATTTTCAGGAACACATTGATATGCAGTCAAAAGGTTTGTTTTCTGTTGTAAAAGAACTCTCACCATTAATCAGCCAGAATCATGGAATAAAATTCATAGTTGTGCTCTCAGAATCCTGTTTAGGAAATCCTCCTTCAATGATGGCTCATTATGTTACTGGGAAATATTCTCTAATGGGTTTAACAAAAACATTAGCAGTTGAGCTTGCTAAAAATAACTGCACATTTAACATGGTTTCACCGGGAATGGTTAAAACAGACTTATTGTCAAACTTTCCATCAAAAATGGTTGAGATGGCAGCATACAACAATCCAATGAAAAGAATTGCAGAACCAAGCGATGTTGCAAAAGTTATATCTTTCCTTGCATCAAAAGATTCAGATTATCTTAATGGAGTAAATATTCCTATAAACGGCGGAAACATAATTCTTTAATTACTTTTCTAGAAAATCTTTTATTGAGTTTAAGAACTGAAAAGATCTCTGGCAATCAGCTATTCTTGCGTCATATGCCATGCTCATATAGAACTTCTTAGCTGGAACTAATTTTCCATCCTTTGTTTC
>JABMPP010000071.1 GCA_013202955.1 Candidatus Woesearchaeota archaeon
CTATAAGGAAGATTACATAATAAATTGTGTGACTGATAAAGCTAAGTGAAAACCATTCAGCTCTAATCCCAAACATGCTCAGAACCTGTAGTGCACCTACTGCCATCACTACAACAGCTATTAAAAAGCTTAACCATCCAATCGAGTTGCTGTTAGTAATTTCAATTACTGAGTTAACCATTAGGTAAAACCCTGCTATTGCAACAATATATGCAAATATTGAAACAGGCATCCATGGCAACTCAAACCAACTAGCTCCAACACCCATTTTATTCAATAAAGGCAATGCTCCTGCTGCAGCTAATGCTAACCCAACAAAAAAGCTCACCCAATCCTTCATATCCATCATTTAAAACACCTCAAAAATTATTTTAGTTTTCTTACATCTGCTAACACAGCATGCAATCCTTTGATCTCTTTTTTTGCTTCTTTTCCTTCATCTGTAAATATTTTATCAACCTCAGCTTCTATCTCTCTTGCCATCTCTAATGGCATTTCATGTTGCTTTGCTAATGTTTCATCTATTTGATAAAGTTTGTTTAGATTTTTTATCATTGTAAACAACATTATCATGCTTCTCATCACAATATCATAACCCTTGTCAAAAGCATCGTTTACCTCTTTTACCAGATTATCTGTTTCATTGTTTATTTTTGTTATTGTGTCTTTTAGAGATTTCTCTGTTAATTTGTTTGTTTCTACTTTTAGCTTTAAATATCTTAAGTTAGTTGCAATGCTGTCTCTGCTTTTTTTAACAAGACTAAGATCCTTTAACTCTTTTTTAACATCATATCTCATTTTCAAAAAATGTATATATGCTGTTGAGTCTGTTCTCCATAAATCAACCATTCCCTGCATAAAGGTCTCCTTATCATCAGATTCAATTGCTTTTATTTTCTGCAACTCTTTTTTATATATTCTTTTTATTCTGTCCTCTGCACGATCACATATTTTATGTCTACCATTTATTAATTTCTCTTCAACACTATTCAGTAAACTATACAGCTTTTTGTCTCCTTTATATTTTTCTTTAATTCTGTCTATATATTTTACACACGGGCCTGTGTCAGGAAGAGTTTTGATTATCTTGTCTAAAACAAGCATGTCATGTATAAAAATAGAATATGATTTTTTAATAGCATCTGCTGCTTTTTCTGTCATATCTCCTTCTAGATCTTGTATTTTCTTTAGATTGTGCTCTAACTTTGCTCCTTCAAGTTTCTCAAGATCATCAACAACAGTCACAACATCTTTGAGAAATCTTTTTGCAGTAAATCTAGTAGTCAGGCTATGAAGAAATCTGCTCTGGAAATTAAACATCTTTTGTATTATAAATACCATTTTTTATCACCTTTTATCTTGATTTTTTGTTTATATAAATATTATGTTTTTTAGGAATATGCATTGGCAAATTCCTGAAAACTGAGGTTGAAAATTCATGAAGCTGTTTTTCATAACCCATACTAACCAAAGTGTCTTTTATGTTTTTAACACCCCTATTGTATATCATTCTCAATATCTCTTTTTCTCTTGAGCCAAGAATTTGACTTTGGTATTCTCTGTGAATTTTTGTTAATGTTTCTGTTGTGTACCCAATCAATGTGTTCCATGCTTTTCCGCCTTTGCTCTCTGTCCATGTTTTTTTGAATTCTTCCTGTGATATCATGTTTTTGTACATCTTGAGATCTTCAACAGTTATTGCTCCACTAACTTTATTGAACTCCTCTTCTTCCATAACACCTGTTATATCAACAGCAAATATTTTCAATATTGGTGCATATTCTCTGTGTTGTTTTACAGTGCTTGCGAGTTTTTTCCGGAATAATTTAACACGTCTTTCAAGCGCTTCTTTTAAATCCACTACTTTCTCTTTAAATTCACTGAATATCTCTCTTCCAAATCCTAATCTTGTTAATACTTCACCATTTTTATTATAAAAATCATCAAGCTGAGCTTTAGTTATTATCCTTCCATTGTTTCCAACCAAAGCAAGGTGGGCATTTTCAGGGTCCAATCCAAATATCCTGAAATTTATCTCATTTTTATCAAAATCAAAAGCCAGAATCTTCAGACTAGTTAAGAAGCCCCGATTAAATCTGCTGTAAAGCTTACTTATTCCCTTGTCTCCCAATCCTCCAATATTAATTATGTTGTGAAGATACTTATTTGCTCTTTCCAGGTTTATTGGTTTGTATGTTTTCATTTTTTCTTTAAATACATCACAATATCATTGGTTATTTTATTAAATTTTATTTTTTTATCTCTAGATTTATATCCTTCAAGCTCAACATGGATTAAATATCTACCATAAGGGGCATTAAATTCAAATATAGAAAATTCTTCATCATCCTGTCCCCAATCTCCCTGAAAATTAACAGAAACCTCTTTGTTTTTTGAATTAAATACTTTCACTATGATACCTTCTTTTTCGTTGGGGTTTATACTAATCTCAAATGTTTTATCCTCTGGAATAATTGATCCAGATTGTTCTATAGATTCCCTATATCTTTCAAAAAAATATACTGTTTTCCCTTCTGGGGTTTTTGTATATCTTGCTGATTTTTTGATTATTGTTTTATCACTAACCTGGAAGGTTATCTCATATTTTTTATTTGGTTTAAGTTTAAAAGAAACCAACCCATATTCGTTTGTTATTTTTGGTGAAAACTTAGTTCCCTTCCCAATCTTTACCCAGATTCCTTTCATTGGAGAATAATTTTCTCCCAATATTCTTCCAAACCACACATTGAACTGGTCTTTAACTGCTTGTTTTTCAATCTGATCTCTTGTTAATCCTGATGAAAGATCTCCTTCTTCAGAAATTTCTTTCCCTATTTCAGCAAAATTTATTATAATAAGATACCTTCCTTCTCCAATTGGCTTATTTTTACCTTTTAAATAAACATAATAAGTATCATCTTTTGGAGCATCAAAGGAATAATTAACTTC
>JABMPP010000123.1 GCA_013202955.1 Candidatus Woesearchaeota archaeon
ATTAAATATTCTGCGTGGTACATAATATTAAATGTTTCCTCTAAACTTTTTCCATGGATACAAATTGCATCTTTTAGTGAATATGGTTTATTTGTTAAACAAATTACTTTGTATCCTTCTTCTACTAACATCTTTGTTAAAATTTTCCAACTATCATAACTCCATTCTTTACAACCTGCGGTTGATTCTGGTGCAATCACAATATATTTGTCTTGATAAGTTCTATTTTTTGGTTTGAAATTAATACCATAGTTTTTCTCAACAAAATCTAAACCTAAAATATCTGATGAAGTTTTTTGTAATGGTTGTGAGTTTAGAGGGTTGGGGTAAGAATCAAATTTGTCCCATTTATTATCATCTGAACGGAACCAACCTATTCTATAAATTGTATCACAAATTACAGATTGACCTGGAGTTATAAATTCAATATCGGAATATTCTTTTACATCCTTAAACCAATTGTTATGGAATGTTGATAATGCAACCTTACAATCATGTTTTTTTGCAAAGTCAACCACGTATGGTGCCCAAGCAAGAGTGTCTCCAATTGATTTTGATTCAAATGATATTAACACCTTTTTATTTTTTAAATTAAATTCACTAACAATATTACCATTAACTTTTATAATCCAATCAATATGATATTTTTTAGAACAAGAAGACCACATATTATTTGTTATTGTTTGTGAGTGAATCACTTTATTTGTTTTTGAATTAATAAATTCGATAAAATATGATGAGTCATAGTCACCAAGTATTTCAACCTTTGGACCCTCAAAATAAGTTACATTAATTGAGTTTGTATCTAAATTTTTGTTATAATCTTCAGAGTTAATTTTTTCCATAAATAAATCAACTTTTTCCTTACCGATTTTTGCAACCACCTCCCAAGAAAATTTGTTTCTTAAATCTTCACTTTCAATAAGAGCTCTTTCTTTATGGGTTTCATAATTTTTATATGCATCTCTCATAACTTTTGATAAATCGTCAAAATCAGGTTCATAATAATTTCCAGGTAATTCACTCATTGTGTATCGACCATAATTGTTTTCATTCGCCGGTTTTTCACCAACAATCTTAACAGGAAGTCCTTTTCCTTTTGCAAACTCCATTTGAGCACAACATTCAGAATAAATGGACGGGGTACCACAAGCCATTGATTCAATAAGTGGTAAATTCCATCCTTCAGACCTTGCACAAGAAACAAATACATGACCTGTTTTAAGGTATTTGATATAATCTTCTCTTGTAGGAAAATGAATTATTTTGATTCTAGGGTCAGTTAAACCGTAATTCTCTAAACGTTCTTCAGTTGTTTTAAATCCGTCCATTTCCTCACCCCACATGTTGTCTATCGACACAACCAAATCAACAGGCTCATCAACTGAAAAAGTTTTAAGGAATGTTTCAATAATTTCTTTGGTTGATTTTCTGTAATCCCAACGACCCATAAGAAGAAATTTAAATCTACCGTCATGATATCCTTCAAGTTGTTCAACTATTTCGGGATAGAACGTGTGAACATCAACACCTTCAGGTACGACTTTAACTTTATCAGGTTCAGCACCTTGCTCAATTGTACATTCTCTTTGCCATTCACTTGGAACCCATATTTCATCAAACTTTAATAATTGATTAAAAAATGTTTCAGGTTGTCTTGTTGATTCCCATACATTATATGCTATTTTTGGACCAATATATTTTTCATAATACAAGTGATGATTGGTCTCATTCAATACAATATTAAAGTCATGAAAAAACTCTTTTTCAGGTGATTTGTAAATCTTAAAATCTTCCATTTTACCATCGGAAACCCATAGTCTTTGTTCGTATAATAGAGATTTATCTGTTTCGTTTATGTAAGATTCTTTGTCGTGGGGAAAATCACTCAACCCATCCCAAGTATTACCTACTGTAAAATTTCTAACTTTAATTTGAGAATATTTTGAAAGTTCTCTAAAAAAATCACGAGTATGATTGTTATAACCCGTTGTCCCAACATAGGAACCATGAACGTAAATTTTTGGCATAAATATTTTTTTGTTTTCTTGAAATATAATAAAGTCTGACTATATTTCAATTACTAATTAAAATTAAATGGCACAAGGAGTACATAAAATTACTGAGAAGATATTTACTGGTAAATAATAATATATGATTGGAATTTATAAAATAACGTGTTTAATTAATAATAAGACTTATATCGGACAAAGTGGTGATATTGAAAAACGATTTAATCAATACAAGTATGGGTCGGAAGCGGGAAGTAATGGTAAACATGATGATGAAACTAAATCGAAAATTGGGGAATCAAATAAAATAAAATTAAAAGGAAGAAAACTATCCGAAGAGCATATTAATAAAATCAAAAAATCTTTAACAAATAATAAAAGAAGATTAGGTACTAAAATTACTGAGATTACAAGAGAAAAAATGAAAAGTTCTCATAAAGGGGTTAAAAAAACCTTAGCTCATTCTGAAAATATTTCAAAGGCAAAAAAGAAAATCATTCAACAATATAATATGGAAAATGAATTAATTAGTGAATTTAATTGTGCTGACGATGCTATGAATTGTTTAAATGTGAAATCATCCAAACATATTCGTAATTGTGCTTTAGGATATAAAAAAAGTGCTTACGGTTTTATTTGGAGGTATAAAAAATAAAAAAAATAATTATGTCAAGAAAAAATGTTCACGATATTACCAAAGAATTTGAAGAAGAATTATCAAGGTATACAGGCGCACAATATGCAATTGCGTTAGACAATATGAGTAACGCTTTGTTTTTAGCTTTATATTACGAAAAAAACATAAAGAAAAGTCTGAACTCGGATAAGGTAGATTGTCCATCTAAGACCTATCCATCGGTTCCTTGTGAAATTATTCATGCTGGACTTAAGGTTAATTTTACACCTGTTGAGGGTGATACTATTAAAGGAGCTTACCAACTATCACCAAGTAATGTATGGGATTCTGCGTTGAGTTTTACCGCTGACATGTATATTCCAAAATCTCATATGTGTCTTTCATTTACAGGACCATATAAAACTTTGAAGTTAAGTAAGGGTGGTGCTATTATTACAGACGATTATCAAGCTATGTTATGGTTTAAACGAGCTAGATTTAGTGGGAGACGTGAATGTTCATATCATGATGACAACTTCGATATGTTAGGGTGGAACTTTTATATGATGCCTGAATTATCTGCAAGAGGACTTTTAATGATGAGTCAATTTTATAACTTAGACGGGTCTAAAAAACATAACAAAGATTTGGAATTACCTTATCCTGATTTATCAAAATACGAAATTTATAAAAAATGAAAAAAGTTTTAATTGGTAATGGGGGACACGCAAGAGAAGTGATGGCTCAGATGGGTGTTAATTTACTTAGATTTGTTGATGACCAATATGTCGACAATAATACATTACCCTTATCACAATTCGACCCAACAAAACATATTGCAATGGTTGCAGTTGCTGACTCAAAAGATAGGTATGATATTATTGAAAGGTTACCAAAAGAAACTCAATTTTTTACATTCATACACCCAACGGCATTAATTATGGGTGATGTTGAAATTGGTGAAGGTAGTTTTATTGGGGCTTATTCAATATTAACAACAAACATAAAAATAGGAAAACACGCAATATTAAATAGAGGAAATCATATTGGACACGATTGTCAAATAGGAGATTATTTCAGCGCTATGCCAGGAGCGATTGTCTCAGGTAATGTTACAATATATGATTTAGTTTATATGGGTAACAACTCATCGATACGAGAAAAATTATCAATACATTCGTTATCCACAATAGGTATGAATGGTGCGGTTGTTAGAAATATTGAAGATAACGGAACATATGTTGGTGTACCAACAAAAAAAA
>JABMPP010000072.1 GCA_013202955.1 Candidatus Woesearchaeota archaeon
TATCAGTCGAGCACTCTACCAGACTAAGCTACGGGCCCAATAAAAAAAACGTCCCGAGCCAGGATCGAACTGGCGACCTTGCGGTTGCTGCAATGTTTAACAGCCGCACGCTCCACCGCTAAGCTATCGGGACACAACTGTAAATGAAGAAGTAATCTATTTAAATAGTT
Organism: Candidatus Woesearchaeota archaeon; assembly: GCA_013202955.1. GTDB lineage: Archaea > Nanobdellota > Nanobdellia > Woesearchaeales > JABMPP01 > JABMPP01. Next base: position 171 of record JABMPP010000072.1, read on the forward strand.
TTCGTCTAAACTGGTTCACCTATAACACTTCTTAACATATGTCCTACAACCTTAATATCATAATATTTTCCAAGCTCTAATCTCTTTTTTATGCCAACAACCAAAGGATATGTTCCAAACTGTCTTCCGAATGTATTATTACCATCATAAATCTCCATTCTTACATCTTTCATAATAGTATCTTTAGGAACCAATCTCTGAAGCATAGGATAATCAATCTCTCTTCTTATGTTCTTTCTCCAAGACCAATATCTTTTTTTATTTTTCTTAATAAACTTGGTTCCTGCTTCTTCATAAAGCACAGTGCCTTCAAATGGCACAACCTGTCTTATATTAATTCTTCTCAACATCAAACCATCATCATAAATCTTTTTCAGCCAGTTAAAATTCTCAACACCAGTCTGCTTTGTCTCATTCATTAACCCAAAAATAAGATTTACTCCAGGCAATAGTTTAGGCATTCCATTAGCACCTCTTTCAGCGCCATATTTATTGATTAACTGGATTGCTTTATATGCAACATTAGGAGAAGTATTCAGCTTATTTCGCTTCACAACCTCAATATCAAAGCTCTCAACACCAAAAGCAGCAACATTTCCTGGAGTGCAGTATTTAACAACCAATTTGGTTATCTTCTCTCCATTTCCTGTTATGACCTTATTTGGATTCACATTATCAATATGAAGTGTTTTTGGCTTTAAAGCAGCAGCTGTTTTCAATAACTTCTCGATTTCTTTAACATCTCCATTTTTATAGCTGTAGAAGCATGTTTGCTTTCCAAATCTAAAATGCTCAACACCTTGCTTTCCTAACTCTTTAATCTCAGCAACAACATCTTTTGGTTCCCTAAAAGCAACGCAGCTTTTCAATGGCTCTGTACAAAAACTGCATTTTCCAATATCACACCCTTTTCCTGTTTCTAATTCAGCAATTATTGGATATGGAATCTGCTCAACAATCTCAGCGCTTGGGGTTATTTTATCATAATCATTTATCCCAAGATAATTAAACTCAATCTCATCATAAACTGTTTTATCAAAATATTCAGGCTTTTTTCCACCTTCTAATCTTGAGCCAATCAAAGCAGCAGGACCTGTTAAGATTTTCCTGCAATTAGTGTTCCTTATTAACTCAGTTATTTCTGACAGAGTGCCTGGAACAGCAGAAAGATATTTTCCTGGTGTGTTTATCCCTGAAACAACAATAAGTTGTGTTGTTTTATCTAAAACTCTTGAAACCTCTTCAGCACTTCTTGTTAAATTGTAGATTCTTGTGTTTGTTTTTATCTCATTCTCTTTATTAATCCCTTTTGTGCCGAATTTACGAAGATTCCTAAGATCATCTATTGTAAGATAATATGGCCTTTCTTTCCTTAAAGCGCCGTAAATATACCTAGGATAAGTTCCTAAAGAAGGTGGAACACCTAATCCAGAAGGTTCATCAGTGTAGCAGTCAAGAATAGTATATGCCATGTAAAAAACAAAATCAAGAATGATTAAAAACTTTTTGCTTAATTTTCCTTGATAAATTGATATATCTTCTTAAAAGCCATTTTTTTGTGATGGTCAACTATAAACACATGATATGAGTCAGGGATAAACTTGATTTCTATTTTTTTAGAGCCAAGATGTTTTTTCATATATTCAATATTCTCCTCTTCAACCAAATGATCTGTTGTAGACTGCATTAAAAGAGCTGGTTCATCCACTTTTGGCAGGCATTCAGAAGAGAATTTCATCAGTTTAAAAACATCTCTTGAGCAGTTGAGTGGAAGGATATCATACATAATTCTTTTTTTTGCAATTTGTGGCCATTTTTTCATATAACGCTTTTTTTTGAATATTTTAAATTGACCAATAATAAAAATAAGTAATGATAATTTTCCCAATATCCTCTGTTGTCTAAAAATAATAGGGGTTGCAAGGCTTATCAAACCCTCAACTTTGTGATGAGAAGCCAATATAATAGCAATATTTCCTCCTATTGAGTTTCCGCCAACAAAAACAGTGTCGCAATGTTTTCTTAAAAATTTTAATCCTTCTTCTCCTGATTTTATCCAATCTTTTTTGTTAGTTTTTGCAAGAAATTCTGGATGGGTTCCGTGTCCTTCAAGCAGAGGCGCGTAAACTGTTATATTTTTTTTTGCCAAATAAGCACCAAGCTCTCTGAATTCCTGCGATGTGCTGGAAAATCCATGCAAAAGCAAAACTCCTTTCTTGCCTCTTTTGTAGAAAAATGGCTCACCACCTTTCATTATTTCATATTTTTTACCCTTTCCATGCCACCAAAAATACAACCTAACTTTATTATAAAGCAAAAGAAGAATTAGTGCACTAATAATATAATTAAGCATTGTAATCTATTTTTTAGAACATCTATTTAAATAATTTTTTAATTTTCTGATTTTTTAATTAAGTCACTAATTTCCTCAACATGATCATCATATCTTGAGCTATTTAATGGGTTAGTAGAATCTAATTTTCCACTGATGTATAAAAGAATAGTTGGAATGGACTTAACATTCAAATCATCTGTTATAAACTTGCTAGCTCTGCCATTTTTATCCTCTCTTTTCCATTCAGATATAGTACCAACATTCACAGAATAAAACCCAGTTTCTCCATAATAATCTTTAACTGCTATTTCAAATGCTCTAACAGCTTCAGGACAATCTGGGCACCCATTAGAATGAAGAAGCATCAATGCTGATTTTTTTCTTCTTATTATATTCTTTGATATTCCTTTAAATAAATCATATGATGCTTGTTCTCTAGAACCCTTAAGATAAGTAATTATTACCATAAAAACTGGTTTTTAGGATGGCTATATAAAGCTAAGTAAAATAGAAAGATAATTAAATCCAAGAAGAATAATTCAGCATATGTTACTGATAATTTTTAAAATAATTATTGTTCTGATTATTCTGTTTTATGGCTTTTACAGATTTGTTTTTCTAAGAGATCCTAAAAGAAGAATTCCAAAGCAAGGGATAATCTCTCCAGCAGACGGAAAAATTGTAAAAATTCTGAAAACAGGAAATAATATAACAGTAAACAAAGGATTAATTGGAAAGATAAACACAATCACAAAAGATGTTGCGAAAACCTGCCACATTATTGTTATAATGATGAACATTCATAATGTTCATGTGCAGAGAAGCCCAATCAAAGGAACAATAAAACAGATAAAATATTCAAAAGGGAAGTTCCTTAATGCTGTTTTTGGCGCATCCTCATTAAAAGCATTAGAAAACGAAAAAAATGAAATTATAATAGAAAATAAAAACCTAAAAATAAAAATTATACAGGTTGCTGGATTTGTTGCAAGAAGAATTAAATGCTATGTAAAACAAAACCAAAAAATAAATAAAGGTGAGCGCATTGGTATGATAGATCTGGGAAGTCAGGTTATCCTGGTGTTGCCAGAGAAAGTTAAGATATTAGTGCATGAGGGGGAGATTGTCAAAGCAGGAATGACAATTATTGCAAATGAGTAAAAATGTTTTTTCAATGATGAAATTTGCGGATTTCTTTACGCTTGCTAATGCGCTGTTCGGCACATTATCAATATATGCTTCTATGCTTCAAAGATTTAATTTTGCTGCTGGTTTTATGTTAATATCTGTTGTGTTTGATTTTTTAGACGGACAAATCGCAAAAAAAACAAGAACAACATTGTTTGGGAAAGAGCTTGACAGCTTGGCAGACATGATATCTTTTGGTGCTGCTCCTATTGTTTTCGGATTCTCTCAAATCCAGACAGAATTAGGAATGGCTGCTTTTTCAGTGTTCATATTATGCGGAATATTAAGATTAGCAAGATATAATAGTGTTAATAACAAAGATTTTGTTGGTATGCCAATCACAACTAATGGATTTATAATTCCAATAATTTATTTTGCTAATCTACAGGTTATGTATTATCCTTACATCTTCTTTGTGCTTGCTATTTTAATGGTGTTACCAGTTAAAGTAAAGAGGTTTTTCTAATGCTTCTAGAGATCTTAAGTTATATCTACTTTTTAAGCCCTGCTGGGTTAGGGAATATGGCGCCTGTGTTTGCGCATAAACTTTTCCCAAAATTTAATCATCCTGCTGATTTTAACCTAAAATTAGGAGGAAAAAGGATTTTTGGCGCGCATAAAACATTAAGAGGGCTTTTAGCAGGCACAATCATAGGAATATTAGTAGCTTACCTTCAAAAAATGTTATACTCAACAGCATTCTTCAGCAGTATCAGTATTATTGATTATTCATCTGTAAATATACTACTTCTTGGATTCTTAATGGGATTTGGAGCAATAGCTGGAGATATGATAGAGAGCTTTTTCAAAAGAAGATTAAACATAAAACCTGGTCAAAAATTTATTCCATTTGACCAAACAGACTGGATATTAGGAATGATTATCTTTACCTCTTTTGTTTATGTTTATACATTAAGCACAGTAGTTTTTCTTATAATAACAGCTTTTGTTCTGCATATATTATTCAGGTTTTTAGGATATCACTTAAAAATCAGCAAAGAATTGTGGTAAAGAAATTTAAGTAAAAAAGTATAATCGCAACAACTGGCAACCATATTATTATCTTAAACAAGTTAAATATTATCTCAGACTTTTTCTTTTTAATCATCCCATGTGTTAATAATGTTCCTGTTGGCAAGCCGTAAAGAAACACTAATGTTCCCATCATAGGGAAAACAGAACTCTTACATGAACTGATAGAGAATAATATAGCAATCAAAGCATAAACAATCTGCTGGTTTGGAGATCCTTTATACAATAACAAAACAAAAAATATCAGCGACAAAAAAAGATTAATTATGAACTGAAGATTAAAGATATATAAAAGCAGAAAAAACATTAATGACAACAAGAATTTCTGAAGAAATAAAAAATACTTTTTGCCATCTTTTAACTCTTCTTTTGTATATATTGCAAGAACAAATCCTATAAAAATCCCTAAAAAAGCTACACACAATGCAAGAATAAAATTAACATCCATTTTCCATTTTATCTATTCTTCTTTTATGTCTTCCGCCAGTAAATTCTGTTTCCAGCCATGTTTTAACTATTTTTTTAGCTAGTTCTGAATCTAATATTCTTCCACCCAAACATAGCACATTTGAATCATTGTGTTCCCTGCTCATCTTGGCAGTAGATTCATTATGAACAAGAGCAGCTCTTATCCCTTTAATTCTGTTTGCAGCAATTGACATTCCAATTCCTGTTCCGCAAACTAATATACCTCTTCCACCTGTTTCAACAACTTTTTTTGTTAAACTAAAACAAATATTTGGATAATCATCATCTGGGTCCATCTCAAAATTGCCTACATCCTCAACCTCGTGACCAGACTCTGTTAAATATCCATTAAGTTGTTTTTTTAACTCAAAACCACCATGATCTGCTCCAATTATAATTTTCATTTTTTAATACCTCCGAAACTTGTTTTGGACGGTTCTAAAAAATCAAAAGATTTTTTAATACCTCCACACTGAATGTCCAAAAGTGACTATTAAGTCAACATTTAATCTTTCAACCTCAACAGGAACATCGCAGGCTCCAAAGCATGATCCACCCCATAATAATATTTTTGCATCTGTTTTCTGCTTTAACTCATCCTGGACTTTTTTTGCGCTTGGCTTTAATCCGTCAGGAAACTGAAGCAGAACTAGTTTTGCTTTTTGGGCTTTTATCTCTTTTACTATTTTCTCAATCTCTAGGTCATAATCCATAATAAAAAGAATTCAAAACAGTTATAAAAAAGTTGTGGTAGAATTAGATATTCTTACTTTTTAGCCTTTCATCAATTTCTTTAATCTTACTTATTGTATATGTTCTAAATTCTTCAAGTTTACCAATAGTTTCTTTCATTGGAAATAAAATACTAATAATTAATACCTGTAATGTTAATAGAATAACTACTGCCCACGAAACAATTGTAATCATTTCAGGACTATGATTTGTTAATTTCATAATTAACATATAAATAACATATAAAGAGAGAATGATTGTAAGGAAAGTGAATATTTTAACAATATATTCATTTATTCTTTCCACTGTTTCATTTTTCATTACCCCCCACCCCTTATCAAGTAAATTAGGTAAAGAATCAAAAGTATTAACAAAATCCAGAAAAGTGGATTATTTATTTGAGCCAGTTTTGAGATCTTCTTCATATTTCATTATTAAGATTTTATTCTTTATATGTTTTTCCTTAAAAAATTCGAATATTTTTCAATGATTATTGTTTCTTTTTTTCCTTAACATAAGGAAATCTCATAAATTTTTTACAACTGTAACAAGTGTAAACAACCTTACCTTCATGTGTTCTTACTTTGCAATTCACTGAAGGCATTAAAAAAACATAACAGTGCTTACAGAACAGTTTTTGTAAATCACTAGGAATTCTTACATTAGATTTCATTGCTATTTTTCTGGCCAACTCAACATAGCGGTTGCTAAGCTTTGGATCATTCTTGAATTCTTTCTTAGCCTGTTCAAATAGCTCTCCAATTCTTTCCTTTGCTATGTCTTTAAACTTAGCTGGGTTTTTTCTGTATTTTCCTGACATAATGGAAAAAGGAATCAAAGATATATAAAAAATTATTTAAAAAGATGTTATTTCTTAATCTGTATGTTTGAGTTCATAAAAAAGTTTTTTCAGGAAGAACAGCAAGAAGAGGATTTCTCTTTAAAGGAATTTGAAGCCTGGTTTGAAGATTACAGCACCAAGAACATAAAAAAAGCAATTGATATTATTGAAGAGTTCAATAAAAAAGTAGAAACAGGAATAACTGAAACAAGAAAAAAAGCAGAACATCTGAAAAACTCAGAGCTAAAAAACTCAAACATTCCTGAAAGAGCAATGCAGCTTCTAAAGGGCAACAGAGAATCTCATATCAACAAAGTAACTAATTTTTTGGAGAACATAAAGATTCCGCGAAACATAGGTGATGTCAAGGAATCACTTCAAAAATTTGAGGGTGACCTAGAAGTGTTGACAAAATCAACCCAAAAAAGTTACATGATACTGCAGGAGTTTCTTGCAAATGAGACAAGAGATATGACAGTTTCTGTTAACCAGATAAGAGATATATTGAAAGAGCTAAATGAAAAACTGAAAAAAGAGAATGTTAAGCTTGTCAGAGAAATAAAAAAAGAATTAGAAAACATAAAAAACAGTGAAAATCTAAAAAGAAACATGAAAAAAGACCTAACTGAAAAACAAGAAGAAGAGGACAGATTAACAGACGCATATAAAGATATCAAAAATAAGATTAAAAGCTTAGAGAAGAGTGATGATTTCATAAGCCTTGAAGATCTCAAAAACAAAAAACAAAAGATTGTTGAGAAGATAGAAGCAGTTGAAAAAAATGGGTTTCATATATTTGCTGTGCTGGAAAAATCATTGAAAAAATATCAAAGGATGACTCTTAATGAAGAGTTGGTAAAAAAATATCTTGAAAACCCAATAAGAGCTCTTATTCATGATGATGATTTCAAGATAATTGAGGTTCTTGGAAAAATGAAGGAGACAATAGAAAAAGGAGATCTTCAGTTAACAGACAAGAAAAAGGAAAAAACAATTGGGATGTTAAACAGCATAACAAAAGAGTTTATATCAAACTTTAAGGGTGATTACTTGAAATTAAAAAAAGAATTGCAGGATTTAGTCGATAAAATCAATGAGATAAAAGTCGCAGAAGAGATAGAAACTTTAAAAATGGAAGAAATCTCATTGGGAAAGATAATAAGTAAAACAAAACAAGAGCTAGAAGAGCTAAATAAAAAATTAAGAGATATAGACATAAAAAAGATAATTGGGAAAATAGCTGAAA
>JABMPP010000073.1 GCA_013202955.1 Candidatus Woesearchaeota archaeon
CCAGCTTCAACGTCTTCATGAAAACTAATAGTCTTTCCATCAACTTTTAAAATTTTATATTTATTTATTGTTCTTTCTCTTTCAACTCTTTTCACACTTGATTTAACAGGAGGTTTTTGTAATATTTTTCCAATAAACTTCTTCATTTCTTTTTCCAGTTTTTTCTTATTAACTTCTTTATGCACATACATTTTTCCAATATACTCTTTATCATGATGCATAAAAAAATCAGATAATTTACAAGCTCTATTTAATGAAATAGGCAAGACTCCAGTAACTTTTGGGTCTAAGGTTCCAAAATGCCCAACCTTTTTAGTATGAAAAATATCTCTAATACGTGCAACAACATCAAAACTTGTATGTTCTGTTGGCTTATCAATATTAATAATTGAAAATTTAATTAATTCAGAAATTGGCTTTTGTTTTTGAATTGTTTTTAAATTCATATTATTTTTTTCTAATCCTTTCTAATTCACTTTTTATTTCTCTTAATTTAGAAGCGCCTCTTTTAAAAATCCTAATATCTTCTGCAAGAGAATCTCTTTCTTCAAAGGCAGGGTCTTCTCTTTTTTTCTTTTTAATAATCTTGTTATGTTGTTTAATTATATTACTTCTTAATCTAATCAATCTTTTTCTTTTTATTTTAAACTCTCTTTCTAATAATCTAATTGTATTAAACTCTTTTTCAATTAAAGTATCTGCTCCCTGCATAGTACTTCTAACTTCACTTAAATTTTTATTAATTTTTCTTTTTCTTAATATTCTGATTATAGAATATAAAATAATTATTAAGAATATTGTTAAAATAGTTAGGATTATAATAATTATCTTGTTTTTTAAAATCAATTCCCATGTTTTTTTTATTTGTATTGGAAATTCTCTTTCTAAATCTTCATCACTATCTGCTTCAGTGGTTTCATTTCCGATTGTTGAGGAGTTATTAGTACTAAGGTTAACTATTCCACCGCCACCACCAGATCCCCCTCTAATTTCTGGAGAAAGACAAATTTCATCAATAGTCCCATCACAATCATTATCTATTCCATCACAAACTTCAATCCCCTCATTTGTTTGAAAACATTCACACCCATCACTCAAACCTGAATTAGTGTCATAATAATCCTTATAACATCCATCAAACTGACAAACACCCTCAACACAACTTGCAAATGCCTTAGGATAATAACATATATTTCCACAACTACCACAATTAAATTCATCAGAACTTAGATTATATCCTTCATCAATATTAGAACTCCAGCTGTCTTGCTCAGAAGAACTAACCCAGTAAAGATTATCACAATCATTATCCAGCCCATCGCAGATTTCAAGATAATCTTCATTACACTCATCAGAATATTCTTTTACAGCATTCCAAGAATAATTTGCAGCTATTTCAACACCCCCTGGCCTATCTTCAAAACCCCTGTCAATCATTCCTAAAGCACCATACTTATACCCCAAATACGACCACCACCTGATATTCTGAGGAGTATCCCACGGCCCAATAAAAAAATCAAAACCCATTTCATTATATAATTTAGACCCTTCTCTCATTTGTCTTTGATAATCTTTATTATCAAACCACCATGAATTCATAACAGCATTATTTCTTTCAAGCATATCCAAAGCATACCATGACTTTCCATATTGTCCTGCAAAAGCCACCTGATAATCTTCTTGCCCGCCATTATGAAAAGGACTTATCATATCATCTAAAACAAGAACTTTTATATCTGGATTATAATTTCTAATCATAGAGGTTATATTATTTATAAAATTTCCAAGCACCTCATAATTTTCTAACCCTCTTTTCTTTGCCCTGCTATCCCTATTAAAACCCCTTATCTCATCCAACCTTATGGAAATAAAATCAGGATTTAAATTAGTCATAATTGGATTTAAATATCTTTCTTTATAAGCAGGCAAAACACCAGGGTCTGAAAGAGAAACATATTCCTCCCTGTTATTATTTTGCTGAAAATTAATTAAAAAATCATAACTAACTAATACTTCTTCTCCAGACAAAATACTTCCAGAGGAAATTCTTTTTATATCTGTCTTTTTACCATCAAAGGGGTTATCTAAATTAAATTCTCCTGTTTCAATTACCTCGTAATCAATTCCTTCAGCATATTTTTTTGTTTTAGCTTTATTCCAAACTTCTAATTCTGTATCATCTGTTTTAATCACATTTCTCAGCTTATTATTCCACTCCACAATTTCAAAATCATCTACCCAAAATTCTACTGGCCCTGAATCCATAACTCTTGAATATATTGAAAAAGTCTCATTATTATATGATGAAAAAGTAATAGAATATTTTTTCCAATCCCCACTATTATCATCCACATAAATACTTCTTTGAGCCACTACCTCTCCTCCATCTTTTAATACCACAGTAACCTGAGGGTCTCTATCCTCTGGATTATTGTCATTTTTCTTTGCCCAAAAAGTTAAAAGATATAATCTGTCAGAATTAAATTTATAATCATTTTCTGTCCTAAGATACACACTTGAGTCAGAACCTTCAACAATTCCAGATAAAGTCATTTTCACAGAACAACTTCCAGAATGACTCTCACTGCAATCCCTTTCCCACACCCCATCTTCAGAAGTTGTAAATACCCAACCATCAGGAACACCACCTCCATCATCAATTTCTAAATCAGAATTTTCAATTTCCATCTCAGATTCATTATAAACAGCATAATCTAATTCATTAAATGCAAAAGCAATGTCCCTTGCCCATACTCCTTCATGAAAATTTACATTATACTCCCTCATCACTATCGGAGATATTGAAACTATTGGGAAAAAATGCCTTTTTATTAAATCATCTTTTTTGTTTAACTGCGTATTTATTACAGATTCAGTAGAACCATTATGCACCTCACCAAGATAAGATGTCCACAAATTATACTTATATTTCACAAGATACTCTAACCAATCCTCTTCAGGAGAATAATATCCATAAAAACCCCTGACTTCAATATCTGGCCAGTCTGTAATTTTTGTATTTGGGAGTACTGTTTGATTATAATTATAATCCATTAACCATGTCAGTGAAATCATTCCATAAAAATTCCCTGCACTACTATTCGCAAGTATTAGTATTTGGTTTGGTTCAATAAGCAAAACATAACCCTGATTAAATCCCCCCCTAATTTCAGAATCTATATCAATACCTTTTTCTTCAGCTAAGGAAGAAATTATTTCATTTGTATTTGGATTACCTATGATTATTCTTTTATCTAAAGGCATATTATCAATATCAACAATCTCCAAATCAATATTCCCTGAAGAGTTTTCATAAGTTTTGTTCCATAAGTAACTGGCTGTAAAATTATCATATTCATTATCTAAATCAGCAACAATTTTCCAAGAATTATTCATCAGAATTGTACCATTCTGTATTTCTACTTCCTGGGGTGTGGGAACAATAAAATAAGGACTAATGGTTTGGTGGCAGTCATCAGGGGCAATATTTTCATCAACCAAACCATCACAATCATCATCAAAACCATTATCACAAATCTCTATTTTAGGCTCAACCCCCCCAATACAACCCCCCCAAACTTCATCAGTGCAATTTCTTATTCCATATTCACATTTTCCAACATCAGTAGTTCCACACTGTTCTGTTGTTCCACTAACACATCGCGACACACCATCCCCAACAATAACCATCCCCTCAAGATAAACCTCATTAGATGAAGAACCAGTGCAGGAAATATCATACCTATACTTGCCAGTTAAATCAAATGTCCTGTTATAAACATATTCACCATTAACCAAATTCATACTTTCACTTTCACCACCAAATTCAATATTGCAATTTGCATTAGATATTGGATTATTATTATGAGAAATATTTGCAGAAAATTTAACATATTCACCAACCCCAACCCCGCACCCAACATCATCCCATACAGTTAAAACAGAACTCATATTTGCTGCACTTTTCTTATTAATTTTTCTGCAATCATCAGTAATCTGAAAAACATGTATTAATGGTGCCTCACCATTACTTTGAGCAACATATAATATACCATTTTCTCTGTCATAAGCCATTCCTTTAAACCACTCATTATCTCCAAGGTCATCATCACAAGTAGGAACAGTATATTTTTTAGTCCGAAAATCAAGATATTGTTCTGGCTCATAAATCTCTTTTTTACCAGTTGCTACATCTGTTAAATCATTTGTATCAAAAAATACCAATTGCCCCCAATAAGGCCAGCTAAATCCCTTGCTTCCACCAGGCTGGCACTCTCCATTTCTATATACTCCATACCAAAAATTACCAGCTCCTCTTAATCTATTAAAAACTACCGCAGACTTATTACCAACAGTAAGCCAAGCCCCGCCTGCATAAGCATCATGCCAACGCCAATCACTAAGATCATTATTAAACGGAGAATAATATAAAACATCAGTTGAATCTAAAATATCATTATAGGAGGGAGGATTTCCAGATTCCCAAGGTGCTACTGCAATTAAAGCAGGTCCGTGACTCCACCGAGTATTTATAGAACCTCCAGACCTTCCTGTAGCAAGATATTTTCCATCTAAATAAGTATCTGCCCACTGTTTAGGAATTTCAAATAAATAAGCATTCACATGAGCAAAACCATGTCCCTCAACAAACCAAGCACCAGCAGATTGGATATTTGAAAGATTAATATCTGCCCAGCCCAATGTAGGCAAAATATCTCCTCCAGCAGGATATGGATTATTAAGTCCCCAATATAATTTATCTGTTGTCTGGGCTCCTTGCTTTGGCAAATAAGCTAAGCTGTAAAAACTTACCTTTACACCACTTGGACCAGTTAAATCCTGAATAGCAGACATAAGCCCCCCAGTAATATCTACAAAGGGCTGTAAAGTAATTGAAGTTGGCAACTCAGAAAATGGCGCAAAAATATTTATTCGGTATTTTGTCAGGGGTATAACAGGAGAAGGAATAGACATTTCTGCAATCTTTCCAGAAAAAGCACTTCCAAACAAAGACCCAGAATAATCGTCTTCTAAACCACCACCATCTCCATCAGGATAATAAGTCAAGGCCTTTAATCCAAACCCCCATCTATCAGTAGTACCATCTATTCTCTCTGGCTGAAATGCTCCCATATATTCAATATCTTCATGAGTAACAAGTCTTTTTTTCTCAGAATCAGATAAACTCTTCTTATATCCTGCTTCAACAAAAGGGGCATTAATATGCACAAAGGGCGCATTCCTAACATCCAAATCCCTTGTATCATTACTAACCACCCCCTTAATACAGTTCACATGATAAACCTGATTCTGTGGCTCATCAAAATTTCGATTATAAACATAAAGGTCATTTTCTTCAGTCATTGAATAATTAGTCGTAACATAAAAATCATTCATTAAAAGCCAAGTATCTATATTATAATAATGACTAGTAGAAATAGTAATATTACATTCAGCACCAGAAACAAAAGCACCAGATTCATTTGTTAAATTCGCATAAAAATAAACCTGTTCTCCAACCAAGGCCTCTCCCCCTGCAGAAGTATATATGGACATTTTAAAGTTATCAGACAACTCTGAAACACATACTCCAAGAACACAATAAGGAAGCTTGCCAGAACAATCGCCCTCTTCTTCATCAATTCCATTTACACAATTATTATCTAAATTATCACATATCTCCACAGCTCCAGGATAAATGAGATTATTCTTATCATCACAATCAACAGACCCACAACTTCCACCGGTCATATTATAACCATCCTCATCCCCATCTACACACTCAAGCTCAACCCTAAGATCCCCTCCGCTACTCGTGATTTTAGTACCTCCTCCAGAAGGAATCGCCTTAAAATAATAAGTTCCTGTCTCAAAATTTCCATCCTCATCCTCTCCTGCATTCCAAGTTGTAGAACCCGAGGAAGAAGATTGAAACACCTTACTATCCCACCACCACAAAATATGCTTCCAAACGCTATAATTAATCGACTTTCCAAAACAATTATCTCCATGAACATTTAACGAGACCGGCTCTCCAATAATTGCAGAAGTTGTGCTCCAAAAAACACTTGTTAACTCACAGTCTAAATGAGAAATCTCTCCAACAATTACATTTCTTTCTTCTGTTTCATATAAATTCCCCTCTGCATCAACACCTTTTCCTTGAAAAGTATGAACCCCCTCAGATAAACCAGTAAAAGTATTTGAATATGGGTTAACCCTTGAATCATATAATGATTTTACTTCTACAGAACTTAAACTTCTATTAAACATTAACAACTCATCAATACTCCCATTAAAAAAATCCTTTCCAGGAGCAGAGCCCTGAATTATACTTAATCTCATTTGATCTATAGCATAACTTCCAGTATAAAGTGAATATGGTGGTGGAAGCAGATCTTTTTGAAAAGAATAATCAATTTCATCTCCATCACTATAAACTTTAATAGTATGTTCTGGATCATCCTTAGAATAAGTCATTACAACATTATGCCACACGTCTTCTTCAAGAACTCTTGTAGTATCATCAATTTCCCTAGAATATTTGTGTTCTCCATATTGAATTAAACCAAATGCCCCAGTATTAGCAAGCCCAAACTGAGATGCTCCTTCAAGGATATACTGCCAACTTTCGTCACGATCCCTAAATCCACACACGCCTAATTTTTTATACCAAACAGAAACAGTAATCTCTTCATCAATATCAAATTTTCCATATTTATCAATTAAAACAGAATCAGGATCCCCCCCCACACCTGTTCTTACTGAATCTCCAAACTTTCCTTCAGAAATAATTGCTGAATTTCCTTCAAGAGTAATATCTGCAACCCCTCTTGCAATATCAATCGGGCTTCCACTAACTAAATCATCAAACCTCAACCATAATACCAAACTATCATCTAAATCAATAAATGAATAATAATCATCCAATGAACTACTTAATTCAACTATCATTGAATCACCTAAAAGAATCACATCCATATTAGTAGGCGTCTGCCCACCAAACTCAAAACTTCCTTCAATACTTTCAACAGATATTGCTAATCCTATTTTATGTTTATGTTGAGCAGTTGTTCCAGCATAATAAAGCCAGATTTTTCTATCTTTTAAAACAGCATTTCCGTACTGATCATGAAGCCAAGACGGTTTATACAAATGAGATGATTCCCATGCAGCACTTGGATCATGTTCAAAAATAGGATTTGCTTCTGATTTAACCCAGTTTAGTTTATCAGAAGATTTTGCAAGCCCAAAAGCCATATCAGTATTTCCACCAAAGTCACTTCCCGCATAATACAACCAATATTCTCCATTATATTTTACAACCTCTCCATGCCACATTTTATAACTATCCCATTCTCCAGGTGTTGGTTCAAGAAGAGGATTACTTACTTCTTTTGTCCAATCAATTCCATTAGTTGAAGTTGCTAAACCAAATCTTGTTTTAAAATCTGAACCAGATCTTCCATGATACCAAAAATTAAACAAACCATTTTCATAAGTAATACTTGAACTAACTATTGCATCATCATCCCAATTCCAAGCTCCATCAACATCAGCCACACTGCCCACTGTAATAGCAGGAGAACTAGAATAAGAAGTCCAAACCTTTCCATCTGTTGAAGTGGATAAGAAAAGACCCCCACCCCCACCAACATCCTGGCCAGTAGTATACATATACCAAGTTGAACCAACTTTTACAACATTAGGATCATGAGTTCCCAATGCAGGATAGGATGGACTTTCATAACCAACAATAGGATTTACAACTCCGTCTGCAGTCCATACTAGACCGTCATGGGACCTTACTAAGTAAACCATAGTGTCATATCCATCACTACTTGGAAGAAGTCCGCCTTGTTCATAATACATCCAATATCTATACCCATCTTCACCTTGTTCTCCAAAATCAATCACATTTGGATGTGTTGCACCATAACCAAGGTCATCATCTGGTAAATCAAACGGATCTATTGAATATCTTTCAAAACTTTCACCAAAACCAGCAGGCGTAGGTGTTCCAGCACCAGTATTAAAACTAACAACCGAAGATTCAGTCACACCATTTCCATCAACAACCTCAATTTTCCATTTATATTCAGTATCTGGTTCTAAGCCTTCCCAATTAACAACAAAATTTCCCTGAGTAACTCCATTTTCTTCACTAAGCAACCTATCAACAAACCCAAAATCAAAACTCCTCTCATATTGTTCTGTTGGCCAAATAAAAAAATCAGAAACTAAAGAGCCATCTCTTTTAAAATTAAAAATTCTATAACCCCTATTGCTCTCTTCTCCCCATGAGCCAGCAATATGCCCGCTAAAACAAAGCACATTATCATTCTCAGTACAATAACTTTTATCATGTTGATGCCCATGAAGAAAAGCTACAATCTTATCACTATGCTCCTCAACAATGCTTTGAAAAACAGAGTCATTTGAAGAAGAACTTTCTAAATCATACATATCAATATGTATAAAAATAAAGGTTGGTTTAGATGTTTTTTCTAAATCGTCTCTAAGCCATGTTTCTTGTTCAATCCATGGATCTCCTTTAATATTCTGACTAAAAACAGGCTCATTAATATAACCATTGCCTAACCATCCTCCAGTATCAAGAAAAACAAAATGATATCCTCCATCATCAAAGGAGTAAGGCAATTCTGGAAAAACATTAGTCCAATCTGGCTGATTTCCAACAGGATCATGATTTCCAGTAGTAACTGCATAAGAAGAATTAAGATTTTCTAAATATCCTTTAACACTTTCCAGACCTGACTGTCCAATACTAGGCCCATTAAGCAAATCTCCATTAATAAAAGTATAATCAACATTTTCTGTGTTCACCCATGTAACAAAATCATTAAGATTTTGTTCAGGGTCATAACTTAGGTCAGAACCCCAATGTCCATCACTTCCAACAGCAAAAGAATAAACAACTTCATCCCCACTACCTTCAACCTGATAAACTAAAACATCCATCACACCTTCTCCAGAAACATCAAAATCAAGATCAAAATTATCAACCTCTCCAATAAATCCTTCTGGAGAATTAACAGTTATTACTTTTGGTTCAAATGCTTCTCCAATTCTCACATTTCTTTCCTCAGTCTGATGCAAAACACCATCAACATCTGTGCCCATTCCTTGAAAATTATAAAAATCATCAGCAAGCTCTGTAAACTCATGACTATAAGCATAAATATTTGAACTAAACAAAGACCTAATTTCCTCAGCAGATAAAGCCCTACTAAAAATAGAAACTTCATCAATTAAACCTTCATAACTCCAATAAAGATTAGGTAAGGAACCAACAACAAGATTAGCAGATCCCGAATCAATAAACCCTTGATTTAAAACTTCCTCCTGCTGGATATAAGAACTAATTTCACTTCCATCAATATATAATTTAATTTTTCTATTAATATCATTTTTAGAATAAGTCATTGCAACTTGGTGCCAACCAGAAGAAAGCTGAGCACTATCTTTTGAATTATAAGAAGCCCCTCCAGAAAGAATCCAAGCAAAAATTTGTTTATTTTTTATTCCTATTGCAAAGCCATTATTGTTACTAACCATATATCCTTGTGCATATCCATCATCATCAAGACCATTCATCCAAAATGAAACAGTGACTTCCTCACTTATTTCATCAAAACCAACAGACTTAGGAATCTGGGCATAATGATTTTCAGTAAAAACCATAGCACTTCCAAATCTCCCTGTACCTAAAGACAAAGAAGGATTAGGATTCATTACATTCCTATAAGAAGAAGAATCAGAAGTAACCCCCCCAACCAAATCCTCCATTCTCATCCACAAAACCAAATCATCATTTAAATCAATAAAAGAATAATAATCAGCTAAAGAACTACTTAATTCAATTGTCATTGACGAACCACTTGGAAGATCTACAGTACCATCAGGAGTTGGGGGAGAAACAAAATTCAAATCACCCGCAGCAGCACTTTCTGCAGAAACCTGCAACAACCCCTCACTTTCTATTTCAGGATTAACCCTAACTTTAAACTTATATTCTGGATTTGTCGGGATTATTCCCAAGATTTTATCATCCACAAATCCTATAG
>JABMPP010000074.1 GCA_013202955.1 Candidatus Woesearchaeota archaeon
ATCCTCTTCAAGCATCTTTTCCATTTTATCCAGATCATCCTTCTTATCTTTTGCTCTGAATTTTTTTAATAAGCTAAAAAAACCTTGCTTTGGTTTTTCAGGGGGTTTTGGGGGCTCAACAGAAATCTTTTTCTTCAATATTTTTGGTGGCTCAGGTATATCTGGCAACTCTAATTTGTTCTTGTTTTTATCTTTGGACAATAGTATCCCCCCTTTTATACGAAAGGTTCATTTCTAATATATATACTTTTGTTATACCTTTAAAATAGGTAAAGATAAAAAAACACAAGATTTTTAAGTAAATAGAAAAAACCAATGCCTTATGGCACAGAAAAAAACAATTGAAAATATACCAGAAAGAAACACTATAGATCCTGTAGGAACTGCTAGATTTATGTGTCCTAATTGCGGAAAAGCAGAGATAACAAGAACAAAACACGCCAGAGCACTTGCTACCCCTTACAAATGCCCAAGTTGTGGATTTGAGGGGCCTAATTAAATGGCAAAAGTCATTATTACATTAAGAGTGATGCCTGAATCACCAGAATCCAGACTTTCTGAAATAAAAGATGGTGCATGCAAAAAAATAACAGAATTTGGTGGTGAAGTTGGCAAGATAGAGGATTCTCCTGTTGGATTTGGACTTGTTGCAGCAAATATTATATTTATAATGGATGAAGACAAAGGATCAACAGAAGAACTTGAGAAGGATATTTCTAATATGGGCGATGTGAGTTCTGTTGAGGTTACTGATGTCAGAAGAGCAATAGGGTAATATTAAACAAAGACTTTTATATGGTCAGAATTTCTTTTTTAGCATGAGTGAGATAACTAGAAGGAATTTTATTAAAATGACTTCTGCAGGAGCAGCTTGGTTAGCTTTAGCTGGACCAATCAATGCTAAAACTGAAGAGACAGAAGATGAAAGAAATCTTAGATGGATAATTGAGAATCTGAAACAATTTAATGAATTAGTACAAGGATATGATAAAAAAGAAGATATCTTAAAATCACACGCATATTTTCGTGCCCTAACCAAACAAAGCCTTATGAAAACAATATTAACTTATATTCCAGAAACCTCTTCTATTTATGAGAATTATGAACAGATAAAAAATGAGAAAGATATTAACACAGAGACCCTGCTGAATAAAATATTTAAGGATTATTTCAGTGTACATGAAAAATATTTTGATGTTGGGTGGAAATATGTAAGAGGAAATCATCTCCTGAATATAAAATTGTATGAGTTTGTTTCTGAAGAATTAACAAAGAAGTATAACATAAAAGAACCAGTGGATTTCAGTGAAAATATTTTTGGCCATGATATTGGTGTAAAAACAACATTTTTGGGGAAACGGATTATAAAAAAAGATGAAGATATAAAATCTGAGAGTCTTGGATGGCTTGAGTTGGAGGGTATATATATCAACACAGAAAGATTGGATTATAAAATAGAAAAAGAATATGAAAAATATTTCAATCCTTTAGGCCCAGTCAGTCTTGTCTCCATTGTAGAGGGCAAAGCATGGGAAGGCCTAAGAAATCTTTCGCCTGAAAAAGCAAAAAGTGTGAGAGGAGAAAGGATAATAAAATCAACACAGTATCATGAAGCAACACATAAATTGTTGTTGAATATTTTGGGTAATTTTGAGCTCACATCATCTACAAATGATAAAGAGACTGAAAAGCAGAATGAATATTTTAGATTCAGAAGAAATCATAATGAAGCAGTAGCATATCTCTCAGAGTTAATATATGGAGAAGATAAACATTCTAAGTTAATTAGTATAGCAAGTTTAACAGGCAGTGATGAACTGGCGTTTGGAGGTATTGGAGATATAATACTTGGAGGATTTGAAGAATATTTTAAGAAGAATCCTCAAAAGTTTAAAAATCATAAAAGCATTATAATGACAACAGGCTCTAAAAAATATAAATTGCCAGAAGTACCGAAGTTAAAAGATTATCAGATCACAGAAATAGCAAATTCAATAATAAATGACCTTTACAGAAAACCAGCTATAAAAGGACAACCACATTATGAAACAAGGAAAGTATACAATCCTGTTTTTAAGAATTAATCGGGTTGTGTCACAAAAACAATTATTTCAGAACTTTTACAATATCTTCAATTGAAGCATTAGTTCTTATTCCTGTTCCTGA
>JABMPP010000075.1 GCA_013202955.1 Candidatus Woesearchaeota archaeon
AAAAGCAGGTTATGGAACAGCAGTAAGAGAAATACCAAGCATGAATGATGCATGGTATAATGCATTAAATAAAATAGATATGGAAGCTGCTCCTGATGCAATAATAAATTCATGGTGGGATTTTGGGCATTGGTTCAAGATGATTGGAAACAGAGCTGTAACATTTGATGGCACGTCTCAGAATACACCAATGGCACATTGGGTTGGTAAGAGTTTAATAACAAGGGATGAGAAACAGGCAATAAGCATATTAAGAATGCTTGATTGCGGCTCACATAGAGCGTTTGATGAACTGGATGCTGTTATCCAACACCCTGCAGAATCAATTGATTTATTGAATGATGTAATATTGCTTAGTAGAACAGGAGCAGAGAGAAGATTAGAGCAGGCTGGTGTTGAAGACACTGAGGCTGTTTTACAATATACTCATTGTGATCCTCCTGAAAATTATTATATAACAAGCCAGGACATGATAGGAAAAAGCGGAGTGTGGGGCCATTTTGGAAGCTGGGACTTCTGGAGAGCATCAATGTATAATGAAGTAAATAACAAGAATAACATTGATGGTATAAAGATATTAATGGATGAGTTTGAGATGTCAGAGGAAGAAGCAGACAAGATATATTATGAAATACAAACTCAGGACCCAAACAACTGGATAACACCATGGCCATCTTATCAAGGAGGAACTGCTGGCTGTAGTGCTACTGAAGATATGATAACATGTGGAAATGGGTTGATTTTCAATCGTTCAACTGAGGAAGCGTTTATCCCAACACAGGAAGGATTAAAACATCTTGAGGCAATAAGCATTCCAACTAATGATGGATTAAAGATAATAGAATTTAGCGGAAACAGTGTTCCATTGGGTGCTGCATTGATTGGAAAAGAGAATTCTTTTAGTAGCATATTAATGTCACCTGAGCTTGTTGGTAGCACATTCACGAAACTTTTCTTCTACAAAGGGCATGGTTCTGAATATTTTGAACCATTTAGTTATCAAAGAACTGTTTTTGGTGGAGAGATATTTGTTTGGAAAGTTGACTGGGAAGGAAAGGATGCATATTTAGTTGATGAGTTTATTGTTCAGGAGAATGAAGAGTAGAAAAGGTTAAATAAGGGGTTGAATTCTCGATTTTACATGACATGGGTTATTATTCCTGCATATAATGAGCAAAAGTATATTAGTAATGTGATTAAGGATGTTAAGAAATATTCTAAAAATATCATAGTTGTTGATGATGGAAGCAGTGATGAAACTTTTAAAATTGCAAAAAAGAGTGGGGTTGTTGCTTTAAAGCATGTTGTGAATCTTGGAAAAGGGGCTGCTCTTAAAACTGGATGTGATTATGCATTGAAGCATGGTGCAGAAAGATTGATTGCTGTTGATGCAGATGGTCAGCATGACCCAAAAGATATTCCTATTTTTGTTAAAAGGTTAAAAAATGTTGATATTGTGTTTGGAATAAGAAAATTAAATAAAAAAATGCCTATTGTTTTAAAGTTCGGAAACTGGTTTCTGAGTTGGGTGACAAAACTTTTATATAATATTGATATTAAAGATACTCAGTGTGGCTACAGAGCTTTTACATCAAAGACTTATAAAAAGATAAGATGGAGAGCAAGCGACTACAGCATGGAATCAGAAATAATAGCCAATGTCGGGAAGAATGGGTTAAAGTATGATTTTGTGCAGATAGACACAATATATTCAGATAAGTATAAAGGAACAACTGTTGCTGATGGTGTCAGGATAGCGTTTAACCTGCTTGTGTGGAAACTTAGGAGACAAAAATGATTATTGGAATACAATTACTTGGTGGATTATTTGGATTGTTTATGCTCTATTTAACTTATATAAGAAGGAAAAGAAAAGAGTTTACTGTTAAAGAATATGCTTTTTGGGGTGTTTTTTGGATAGTGTTTGTGCTTATTTCTATTTTTCCAAACTGGCTTGACCCTGTTGTTGTTTCATTGAGCTTGTATAGAACAATGGATCTTTTTGTAATCTTAGGGTTTATGTTCTTGATTGGTGCTTTATTTTATACATATTCTATTGTTAGAAGAGTGCAGAAAAAGCTTGAGGATATTGTAAGGAATGTTGCATTAGGCAGAAAAAAGAAGTAGATTTATATATGCTTAAAAACACTAAGAAATCCAAAGGATTTCTGGTGTGCCGAAAAGCAAAGCTTTTCGAGCATGTTCCATTTTTGACACAAAAAAATGTTTACATTTTTTGTGCACGAAAAACAATGTTTTTCTTTGCATCTCAAAAATGCAAAGCATTTTTAAAGATGATTATTTTAATCTTTAATTTATGAATGTTAACACTATAAAGTTTTTTGATAAGTATTTAGGAAATATTGCTTGTGGTTTTCTTAGAATGTTTAGTTCGAAATCTGAGCTTGAAGGGATTAATCCTTCTAGAATTTTGGTTTTACAGTTCTGGGGTGTTGGTGAGACAATATTGACATTGCCTGCTATAAGAGCTTTGGGTAAAAGATTTCCAAAAGCTAAGATTGATGTTTTGGCTACTTCCAGGAATAAGGATGTTTATTTTATGAATGATGATGTTTCTAATATTTTGGAGTTAAAGCTTGGTGTTGGATCTGTTCTTAAGTTTATTCTTAAGAATAAGTATGATTTAGTTGTTGATATGGAAGAATATCTTAATGTTTCATCTATTATATCTTTTTTTGTTGGTGTTAATAGGATTGGTTTTTTGGATAGAATAAGAGGGGGGATGTATAACAAAGCTGTTTTTTATAATGACAAGCAGCACACTATTGATACTTTTCTTGATTTGGTTAGTTTGGTTGATGCTAAACTGAAAGTTAATAAATTAATTCCTGTTAAATATTCAAAAGATGATGCTAAGCTTGTTTCTGGATTTATGAAAGAGCATGATTTAGGTGGGAACTTTATTGTTGGAATTGCTCCTGGAGCAGCTGAATCAGCAAGATCAAGGATATGGTCAATGGCAAGATATGCTAAAGTTGCTAATGAACTTGTTTCAAAGTATGATGCTAAGATTATTTTTATTGGCAATGATAAAGAAAAAGAGCATGTGCAGAATGTTGTGAATCTTGTTAAAAAGAATGCTGTTAATTCTGCAGGTGTTTTTAGCTTGAAGCAGTTGTTTGCGTTTGTTAAAAAGTGTAATGTTGTTATAAGCAATGATTCCGGCCCAATGCATATAGCTGCAGCGCAGGGAGTGAAAACAATTGGGTTGTTCGGCCCAAATACACCAGTCAGATGGGCACCTTACGGAGTAGGCAATATCTCCATTTACAAAAACGTATTCTGCAGCCCATGTATTCATACTCACTTAGGGATTGTGCCAGAGTGCAAATGGGCAGTAACTGACGAAAGACATGTCCACTGCATGAAGAACATAAGTGTTGAGGATGTGCTAGAAGGGTTTAAGAAGTTAGTTTCCTAAATGAACATACTCGCCGTGGGTGAAGAAGCCGTTTAGCTGGAAACCCGAAAAATATATAAATAAGTTCTACTTAGCTAAACTAAGGTGATATAAGATGGTGCAAGCACTAGTAAAGATAAATGAAAATACCAATCGGGTACTTAATGTTGTTAAGGCTAAGTTTGACTTAAAAGATAAAGGTAAAGCTATAGAATTTGTAGTGAATGAATTCGTAGAATATGAAAATAAACCTGAGCTTAGACCTGAATTTATTCAAAAAATGAAGAAAATATCTAAACAGAAAAGTATTCGTGTTAATGACTTTGCAAAAAGATATGGATTAAGCTAAAATGTATTTTTTAGATATAAAACCTGAAGCAGATAAAATATTTCAGAGATTGGCAAAGAAAAATCCAAATCAGCTTCAAATTATCAACAAAAAGATTAAAGAAATCAGAACAAATCCTTTTCATATATACAAATTCTTAAGAAAACCATTACAATCTTTTAACAGAGTGCACATTGATAAACATTTTGTGTTAATATTCAAAATTGATAATTATAATAAAGTCGTTGATATTTATTTCTATGGTCATCATGATAAAGTGTATCAATGGATACTAAAAAGCGAGGCGCCCTGAATTTAATCATATACAGAATCCCTGTGTTTGAACTTGAGAAGATAAAGAGTGCTAATATCTTTGCGGAAAGCATATACTATTCTAAAGGGTTTTATGCGCAATGAACGTTCTCCTCTCAGGTATTTCAAAGGCTTGCCAACATATGGCTCTTTAAGAATTTTCTTAATTATCTTTTCTAATTTATTTCTTTGTTCGGCATCCAGATGCTTAACTGATTTTTTGAACTGGGATGAGGGTATGATCTCTACCATTTTTTCATTGCACTAAAGAATTCTTTTTCAGAGTATGCATCAGCATCTCCATTATCAATTTCATCCCATATGGAGCTGAGTTCCTT
>JABMPP010000076.1 GCA_013202955.1 Candidatus Woesearchaeota archaeon
GGCAAACAGATTATGAAGGCGAAGGAAGTTATGTATTCACAATAACAATTAGTGATGGTTACCTAAACAACTCACAAGAGGTTGAGGTTACAGTGCTGAACCTAAACAGAGCACCAGAATTATTATCAATTGAAGATATAATTGTAAATGAAACAGAATTGGTTATTATGGCAGCAAATGCCTCTGATCCGGACAATGATTCTTTAACATATTCCATAGATGACCCAAGATTTACACAAGATGGCAATGTTTTCACATGGACTCCTGAAAACCAGGATGTTGGAACATATGATATTGAGATAACAGTTAGTGATGGCCATTCAAATGATTCAGGGTGGTTTTCAGTTAATGTTGATTCAGTTAGTGATCTAAGTGTTGGGAACCTATATGTTGTTAATTCTTCGCCAAATGAAGGGGAAGATGTTCAGGTAAGATTCTTTATTTACAACAATGGGCAGACAAGTCAGGATGTCAGCTATATGATTGATACTGATTCAACTGATCAAAATCCTGAATACACAACAAGCAATGTTGGAGCCGGAAGCTTCAGGATAACATGGGTAAGCTGGGTTTATGATAATGCAGGAAGTTATAGTCCAGCAATAATAATTGATAATAACAATAATATAAATGAATTTGATGAAACAAACAACGAATTAATGTTTGGGATTAACCCAATAAACATAAATCAAATTGTGATTCCTCCTGTTATTCATGATCCTATTGAAAAGGAAAAAGGTGAAATAAGAAAAATAGAACCTAAAAAACCAAAAGAGCCTGAACCCATTCTTATTAAAGATCCAGTAAAAAAACCTAAAGAGGAGATTAAAAAAGAACCAATAAATTATAAACCAATTCTAATAAGGTCTATAAAAGATCTTGAGATTAAACCAATTCTGGCAAAATCAATAAAATTAGAGAACAAAGGTAATATTGGTGCAAAGTTAATAAGATAATTCTAAAAAAACCACAAAGTTTATATATGATTTATGTTATCCAATTAACAATAGTTAACTTTTTTGTGGAGGTGTTAAATATGACACATGAATTACCAAAACTGGATTATGAATATAATGCTCTTGAACCTTATATAGATGAAAAAACAATGATAATACATCACTCAAAGCATCACCAAACTTATGTTGATAACTTGAATAAAGCTGTTGCTGGAACAGAGTTTGAGGAAATGGGTGTTAATGATCTTCTAAGAGATCTAAGCAAGGTTCCTGAGAATATAAGAACAGCAGTGAGAAATCATGGCGGTGGTCATGCTAATCATTCATTATTCTGGAAAGTTATTGGACCTAAATCCAAATCAGAACCATCTGGAAAGCTAGCAAATGCTATAAAAGAAAAATTTGGGAGCTTTGACGCTTTTAAAGAAGAATTCTCAAAAGCAGCCTCAACCAGATTCGGCTCAGGATGGGCATGGCTTTCTGTTGATAACAGTGAGTTAAGCGTAACTTCAACAGCTAACCAAGACACACCATTTTCTGAGGGAAAAACTCCAATATTAACATTGGATGTATGGGAGCATGCTTATTATCTCAAATACCAAAACAAAAGGCCAGAATACATTGAGAATTTTTGGAATGTTGTTAATTGGAAAGAAGTTGAGAAAAGATTTGAGCAAGCTTAAATCAAAAATTATAAATATAAATTATTTTACATAATTTGTAAAGCTTAACCAAAACATTTAAATACTTGAGCAACTACTCAACTAAATTATGAGAAAAATAAACAAAAAAGTACTTCAATTTTTTTCAGCATTAGCAGATGAAACTAGACTTAATATTTTGAAGAGTCTGGCAGAAAAATCAAAAACAGTTAATGAAATTTACAATGTTGTTGGAGAAGAAATAACATTATCAGCTGTTTCACATCAACTTAAACATATGAATGATATTGGGATTGTTGAGTTTGAAAAAAAAGGAAGAGAAAAAACATTTGAATTATCTGATAATTTTTGCTGGTGCATTCTTAGAGATGCATTTGATCATTTCGATGGAAAAACAAGCTGCCCGCATTGTATAAAAATAAAAAATGAAAAAAGAAAATAATATTGAAAATATTTTGTTGATTGGTGTATTGATTTTATTACTAGGTGGTTTAGTGTTTTCAATAACTGGATTTTCTGTAAAAGAACCAACTGATAAAAAAGAAACAATAAAACTACAAGAGAACTCAAAACCTATTGAAACAAATAAATATAACAAAATTGTAACAGGAAGCACTGAAAATGGTGAGGTTTCAATTGAATTAATGCCACATGAGGTTGAAAATAATAAACTTGTGGTTGATATTTGGGTGAATACACATTCTGTTGATTTAAGTATGTTTGATTTAAAGGAAATCACAACATTGGAATATAATGGAAAATCAGTCTCTCCAGTCTCTGCATTAGGACTTGGAGGACATCATGTATCAGGAACATTGGTTTTTGATGTTGATGATAAAATTGAAAGTTTCACAATTAAAATAAAAGGAATACCTAAAGTCGAGGAAAGAGTATTTGAATGGAGTGAATAATAAATGAAAAAATTTGCGTTAATAAGTGGGATTTTATTGTTACTGGGTGTTTTATTAATTTCCGGTTGTGCTAGTTCTGGGAAAATAACATTTTCAGGAAAAGACTTTGATGGAAAAATGACTATCTACAAATCTTCCATGTGTGGTTGTTGTGGATTATACTCAGATTATGTTAATAAAGAATCAAACCTAAAAGTTAATATTGTTAGTCTTGATGATGTTTCTTCAGTAAAAAATAAATATAATGTTCCAGAAAATTTGCGTAGCTGTCATATAGCTGCAATTGGAGATTATTATGTAGAAGGTCATGTTCCTATGGAAGCTGTTGTTAAATTAATGACTGAAAAGCCAGATATTGCTGGAATAGCTTTACCAGGAATGCCCGCAGGATCTCCAGGAATGCCAGGCAGGAAAGATGGTGATTTTGTTATTTATGCAATAAACCACGATGGTACCCATAATGAGTTTATGAGGATATAATCAAGAATGAATATTAAAAAAATATTACCAATCTTGCCTTTATTTTTTGTTTTTTTGGTAGAAGAAGTTAAAGCACATTGTCCATTGTGTACTATTGGCGCTGCAGCAGCAGCTGGTGGGGCAGTATGGTTAGGTGTTAATCAAGTTGTAATCGGGATATTTATAGGGGCATTTGCAGTTTCAATAGGGTGGTGGGTTGCAGGGTTGATTAAAAAACAATATGTTCCTTTCCAGAAATGGATTATAATATTATTATCATTTATAACTACAATTGGCCCATTATTGCCAATTTTGGATGGTGTTAATCCATTGTATATTTCACTAGCAGGAGAATATGGTTCGTTATTGAACAGAGTATATCTATATAATCTGTTCTTGATTGGAAGTATAATTGGGGGAATAATAGTCTCATTGACTCCATGGTTAAGCAAAAAAATAACTGAGTTGAGAAAAGGCAAGATGATATCTTATCAAGGTATAATGCTTACATTACTTTTGCTGGTTATAACAGGAATAATCATTCAACTGGTGATATAAAAAATGGAAAAAGATGTTAAAAAATGGCTGAAAAAAATTGAAGAAGTAAAAAAGGGAGAAGTAGATTTATCAAGAGACGAAGATCTGAGTATAGCTTTAATGAATCTTGTTAGTCTTGAAGAACATTTTTATTTTACAGCTATGAAAACAGAGAATCAGGAATATCTTGATATGCTGAATTCAGTTAGAAGTCTGAGGACAAAACTAATGAAAGAGATAGTTACAGACCCAAAAGGAGAAGAGTGGTGCATCAGCAAACATCTTCTTGCCGGAAGCATGAGACTTATAGAAGTAGGCACAAAGGAGCTTTATAAGGATAACAAAAAGAAAGCAAATAGTTTTTTCAAATCTGCTTTTGATCTTTATTCCATGTTTTTTGCAATCAATCTGAAGATGATAAATTCAAAAAAATTAGAGGTTAATTTAGAAACTAAAAAAGAAAAAAAAATGATGAATAAATTTTCAGGAGTAATGAAAAAGATATTAAATTGTTGCAAAGAATGGTGATATAAGGTGAGAAAATGAAAGAAACAAACAAATTATTGTTGGGAGTAACATCCTTCTTGTTTATTGGAGTTTTTTTTGGTTTTTACTTTGCAAACGCAAATCATATGAGTATGGTTTTTGGAAGTATGGACATGGACGAGAAAAGAGATCATTTTATCACCCATAAGAAAGCTATACAAATAGAGCTTCTTGGAGATGGAGATTATAAATGTTGCTTAGAAAAGCCATGTGTATATTGCATTGAAAAAACACCAGGACATGGCGAGGGAGCAACATGTGATTGCATGAAAGATGTTGTTACAGGAGTTCATCCATGTGGAGAATGCATTGGTGAAATAATGGAAGGTCATGGCAATAAATATCTTGCAAAATATTTTGCAAAGGCAATTGCAGAGAAAGTTGGAGAAGATCATATTGATACTTTAAGGGAAATCATGTCAGAGAAATATGATATTCCGGTTGATGAACAATTATGAAAATAAGAATCTATCCCCCAATTATTGCAGGAATATATCTTTTGGTAACTATAATACTGAATTATATTTTCCCTGGAATGAGAATAATTTATTCTCCTTATCATTATTTTGGAGGTGTTTTTGTAGTTGCAGGATTTATTCTTATGATATGGGCTTCACAGGTGTTTAGGAAGAATGAGACCACTCATAACCCTTTTAACAAATCAACAGTACTTGTTACTGCTGGCCCATTCAGCTTTAGCCGTAATCCAATGTATTTAGGATTGTCTTTCATACTTTTGGGAATCGCTGTCTTTATGGGAACAGTTTCTTTGCTTTTTGCGCCAGTTGCATTTTTTTTGACAATAAACATGACTTTTGTTCAGCATGAGGAAAAAAAACTTGATAGGATTTTTGGTCAATCATATATTAAATATAAAAATAGAGTTAGACGATGGTTATAAATAATAAGAAAATGGAAATAAAGGAAAAGTTTGTAGGGGCGGCAGGAAGTGCGTCAGGAATAGCAAGTATTCTTGGTTCATGGCAGGTCTGCCATAATCTTTGTTTGGGTTTAATAGCCCTGCTAAGTGTTATTGGCATAACTGTTGTAGGAATGCCTTTGTTATTCCTAACAAAATTAGCTGTGCCTTTTTGGATTGTTGCAGTTTCACTCCTTGTAATAGTTTTGTATTTTTACTTCAAAAAGGGATGCATATCACAAAAGCTGATATTGTTTAATCTAGGTGTTATTATTGCTGCAACACCTTTCCAAAGCTTACAGTCATTTTCACCAGTGTTTTGGATTGTTGGAGGAGCATTGGTTGCATTAAGTATATTTTTGTTTGTAAAAGATAAAATCAAGAGATAAGAAAATGGAAATAGAGGATTTTGCATACATTGTTGAGACTGAAAAAAGCTTTGATGAAGCTGTTGTTTCAGTTTTAAAAGCAGTTGAGCAAAAAGGCTGGGCATTGTTTCAGGTTTATGATATAAAAGAAAGGCTGGCAGCAAAGGGATTTGAACAAAAGCCATTGAAAATAATTGAGATTTGTTCAGGAAAACATGCCAATAATTTTCTGAACAAAAATAGATTAATATCTCTTTGTATGCCATGCAAGATAAATGTTCTGGAAGATGATGGGAAAGTAAGAATTGTTGGTATGAATCCAACTATAATCTCACAGTTTTTTCCAGAAGTAAATGAAGAAGAGGCAAAAGAAGTGGAAAAAGATATTAAGGAGATAGTAGATAATTCAAGATAAGGAGGGATAATAATGGTGTTCGGATTATTTAAAAAAACAGACCCAATTTGTGGGATGAAAGAAGAAAAAGGAAA
>JABMPP010000077.1 GCA_013202955.1 Candidatus Woesearchaeota archaeon
CTGACTTAGACAATAATGGAAAGATGGAGATAGTTGTTTCAGTATCTAAAATTGCTCGAGCTGCTGATGGTTATCTGGTTGCTACTGAAAGACAGAAAATACTGTGGTGGATTGATGTTGATGAAAAATGGAGTTATACAGTGGGTTATCCAATAGGAGCACAACCAAGTCTTGGAAATATTGACAGCAACAAAAGAAAAGAGATAGTTTTTGGCTTGACTAATGGAACTTTTTATGCTTTGAATGTTTCTGAAGATGGAAAAGATGTTTCATTAAAGTGGACATACACTGTTGATGAGAAATATAGTGCAATTTATGAGGACAATGTAAGAGGGGAGCTTGGTTACACTGCAATTGCTGATATTGATTTAGATGGAAAGAACGAAATTATTTTTGCTGATTCACAAGCTGGCTTACCTGATTGGGACGCTGAACTTTATGTTTTTAATGACAATGGAAACAATTACACAGAAGAAGTCAAAATAAGCATTCCAAATGGTGGTGCCTGGGGAGCTCCTTCAATAGCTGATATTGATGGAGATGGCAAAATAGAAATTATTGTGCCGACTTTTTACGGGGTTAATGTTTATGAATTTAGCAATGGAAATCTTAATTTAGAATGGAATAATTCGCATGGCAGGATTGAAGGAAGTGCTGTAATATCTGACATAGACAAAGACAATGAATATGAGATTGTTTACACAACAAGAACCTATCAGTGTAATATAAATAAAACCTGTTATAACAGGACATATATCCTTAATTCAAGCGGTGGACATGATGTGGGTTCTGCAAGCCCTATTGAACATGATATCATTCCAAGGGTAACGCCTGCTGTTGCTGATATTGATAATGATGGAAAATCTGAAATTGTAATAACTGCAAGAAATGATGAAAACACAGAATTAGGTAAGATATTATGCATAAACCCTGAAAATGGAAATGATTGTTCTGGAAGCTGGCCTTATAGTGATAATGGTAAGTTAAAGACATTCTTTGTTTCTCCTGGCATAGCAGACATAAATGGTGATGGGGATTATAATGTAATAATTGCAGAAAAAAATGGAACAAAGCTTCATATTATTAATAATGATGGAACACAACTATTTGATCCCATAGATGTAGATGGTTTCATAGGCAGTGCTCCTGCTATTGCAGATCTTGATAATGATGGGAAAGCAGAAATTGCAGTAAAAAGAGATGGTTCACCAATAACAATATTGTCAACTTTGTCTGCTACAAACGAACCACCAAAATTAAGTACAATAAGCAACATAACAGCAATTGTAGGAGATTTAATAAATATAAATTCAACAGGAGAAGTAACTGCAACAGACTCAAATAATGATTTTTTAACATTCTATTTTAGCAGCCCATTCAACTCTTCTGGTGAATGGCAGACAACAGTAAATGATACCGGAAATTATTCTATTTTAGTAGAAGCTTCTGATGGTAATTTGACAGACAGCCAATTTGTAAGTGTCATGGTATTCAACCAAACAACAGTTTTAGAAGACCAATTTGAAGATAATACTGAAACAAAAACATTTGATTTCACAACAGCTGGAAATAAAACCACTTATGTTGTATTACCAAAAAATGCATCAATACTTTACACACAATTAAATCTGGAAGGATTAGCACCATGAAAAACACATATTTGATATCAATTCTTGCATTGGTTTTGGTAATTAATATTCCTGAATCTTCAGCATATATTAATTGTACAATTCCAAGCTGTTCTGGTGAATATATTGATAATGGCACATCGTGTCAAGGATCCACATGTACAAGAGAGTGCCACATAAATATTTGTAGTGGAACATGGACACAAGTACATTCATCACAATTTGGATGGGATGGTGTTACTGTTGACAGAGAAGAGTCCTCTAGTTCATCTTATGCCTCCTCTAATATTTCATCATGTTATAAATTTACTTATGATGGTCCGGACAATTCAGTTTATATGTATGTGAGTAATCCTCCTTCAGGAGACTGTGATTCTGAAACAATAGGTGGTTTTTATGATACTGTAAATACTTCAAACCCCTGGTTTCAAAAAATAGATGATTATCTTGGTAATGTAGATGGAACAAAATTTGACTATCTGCTAAAAAGAATGAGAGGTCATGCTCAAGCAGGCGTTTCTGGCTTTGGTGATTACAGTCCAGATATAAGAATAGATTCAGAAGTATATTGTGCCCCAAATAAACCATCATGTGATCTTTATAATAATGAAAGTGTTACTGTTTGTAATACAACTTGTTATAATCGTAGCACAAAAGGGTATATGGCACAAGGATATCTAGAAGATCCAACACCAAGTGTAGATAGTGAACTAAAAAATAATGCAGCATTATATGCTTGGGATGGATGTGGAAATTCTTATGTTAATGGAAATCATATATTTTGGGCATATTTTGTTGTTAAGACATCACCAGCAACAAACATAACATATAACAATCAACAATGTACAAGAACAAATGAAGCACCAACAGTTAGTAATGTTAATGTGTATCCATCAAACCCAACTGCAGGTGATAATTTAGTCTGTAATTACACTTACTTTGACCCTGAGAATTTTGAAGAAAAAGATTCAAGCTATGAGTGGTGGAAAAACAGTGCAAATCAAAATATTAATTCAAGAATTTTAAATAAAGGAAACCTAACTGTAAATGATTCATGGTATTGCAAAGTAACTCCAAGTGATGGACTGGTAAATGGAACTAAGACTCAAAGCAATAATAATGTAACAATCTCAAGTACTGTTAATAATGTAGAATTCTATATAAACAATCAGCAAGTCTGGAATGAATCAAACTATGTTAGTGGAACAAGGACAGTTATTAATTTCATTGATGAGTTAAATAATGTGCTTTTATCATGTTCACAAGATGAAAATGGTTTATGTAATATTTCACTAAGATTCTCTTCTGATGATATAGGAAAGCTTAATTTGACCATGATGAATATTTATTATGGGGAAACAGAACTTAACCTTCCAAGTATCAATAGCATAGAAATAACACCACCTCAACCTTACATAAATGAAACCTTGGACTGTGCATTTAATGTTACTGATGCTGATGCAAATGACACTCTTACAGTCAATGTAACATGGTATAAAAATAATGTAAATTGGGTGGAGGATAATGAGAATAATTTGGCAGTAAGCAATGGACAAATTAACCACACAACATCAACAGGAGATATTGAATCTTCAGATACTTCAAAAGGAGAGTATTGGATCTGCTCTGTTAATGCTTATGATGGAACTTATTGGAGTGGGTGGACAAATTCTTCTTCAGTAAGAATTACAGGGTCAACAACAATTGACTCTTTAATTATTGATTATGGTGGTTATAAATTATCAAGTGCAAATTATGATGTTATATTCACATTAGTAGATCAGCCTGTTGCAGAACAAAGTTCTGCAAATTATAATCTGTTTTTGGGCTGGCAATATTATAAAGAATAAATGGAGGTAGATAACATGAAAACAAAAAAACATCTGGAAAACAAAACCAAAAAAGGTGTTTTTAATCTGAACCTATTATCACAGGTAAACCCCTCCATGTCAAAGATCTGCCTAGCGACAGCTCTGTTCTTTTTAATGGTTTTAGCTGTAACAGCAACACAACAAACAACAATGTCTTTGCAGGGAACAGCAACAAATTCAAGTGGTGACCCAGTTGATAATGGTGACCTAACAGTTAACATAAGCTCTTCAAACAGCTGCGCAGGAGATGTATTTACCAACACATACACAAACAGAATTCAGGAAGGCCTGTTCAATGTTTTGTTAGGAAATGAAACAAGCCTTAATCTAAATTACAATGATGATTATTATTTATGCACAATCATAAATGGTGAATTAGTTGGTTCTGCAACAAGATTCAGGGGCGGACAAGGAGAAATCGGAAATGAGGATATTGGAAATGATTTTAGTGTTGACAGTTCAGGTTATTGGGATAACTATGATACTCCAAGTGGTTGGGATCTGGATAGCAGTAATGACATAACAACCAGTAACATAGCTAACCAAAATGTTAACTCTTCAAATTATTGGGATAACCTAAATACTCCAGCAGATATTACTGGATTAGGTTCTTCAAATATCAATGATATTTACCTATTTAATACAGGGGATACTGCAACAGGAGATTATACATTTGATACAAATACGTTATTTGTAGATTCTTCAAATAATAGAGTTGGTATTGGAACAATAACTCCTGGCTATAATTTACATGTAGATGGAAACACATATATCACAGGTGAAACTTATCTTGGAGATACTAACACAGGTTTTGACACTAATGGAAATTTGGACATGTATGGCGGAACAATCTCTGACACAACAGATGAAGTAGATATTGCTGATAACCTTGCTGTTACTGAAAATATCTATATGACTGATGATAATTATATAGGGATAAGTGGTGCTGAGAGGATTCAGTTTGATACTGGTGGAGAAGTTGAAATTTTGGGTGCAGAGGTTGGAATTGGGACAGCAACACCTTCAAATGACTTGCATATTTATGGAGCAAATCCTGGGGTTGTAATTGATGATTCTGGAAGTTCTGATCCTGTTTTAATATTTTCAGATGCAGGAACAACCAGGTGGTCATTAAGGGCAGATGAAAGTAACTCTAATGCGTTCGAAATAAGAAGTTCAGCAGGCACAGGCAGACTTTTAATAGAAGACGGTGGTGATGTTGGAATTGGCACAACAAATCCTGAATCAATATTACATGTCGCAGAGTCAGCTGCTACTGCAACTGTAAGGATTCAGGGTGGAACAACAAATGATGCTAATTTATTGTTTGGACAAGGGGCATCCACAGAAAGATTTTTAATTGGTTATGATGATTCCCCGGATGGTTTTAGAATATATGATTATCACGGTACAGCAGGAACAAGATTATTTGTAGAATCGACTACGGGTGATGTTGGGATTGGAACAACTAATCCTACTGATAAATTGCATGTAGTTGGAAGCAATTCAGGTACAGCAAGCACTGATGGAACATATATTATAAATGCTTACACAGGAACAACAGATGATTTAATCACTAAAGGAATAAATGTTGTTGCTTCTAGTAGTGATGTGCATAGTAGTGGTAATCTTTACACTTCAGGAGTTTATGGGATTGATACCCAGGCAACCTATACAGGGAGATTGGGATATGCTGGAAGTTATGCTGGATATGGAGAAGTTTATGGTGGAGACTTTACTGGAA
This sequence comes from Candidatus Woesearchaeota archaeon, assembly GCA_013202955.1. Taxonomy (GTDB): domain Archaea; phylum Nanobdellota; class Nanobdellia; order Woesearchaeales; family JABMPP01; genus JABMPP01. The sequence goes on from JABMPP010000077.1 coordinate 5,244, forward strand.
CATTTACCCCTTCAAGCAGTAGTCAATTTACTAATGGCATGACAATATATGGTATTAGAGCAACTGCAAATAGAGGAAGTTCAGTAAATGCTCACACAGAAACTTATTATGGGGGATCTTTTACTGCCATAGGACATACCATAGGAAACCCATCAACAGCATATGGGATTTATGTATCAGCTACAGGAGCTGACACCAATTATGCTGCTGTTTTTGCGAGTGGTAATGTTGGAATTGGTGAACAGTCTCCTAATTCTAAACTTTCCATATATGGTGGTGTTTGTATTGATGATGACAGTTCATGTGGAACAATAAATAATGGAGATATGGCTATATATGATGGAGGAGTCTGCATAGACAGTGATGGTGGATGTACTCCTCCAACAGATGGTCACTTGAAGGCGTATGTCATAGATGCAAGTGGTCATTCTGATATTGCTGAGATGATAGAAGTGACTAACCAGAACATAGAAGAGACTGATGTGGTATGTGCTGATCCTTCAAATCCAACAAAAGTTACATATTGCACAGAAGATTATGATACAAAAGTTGTTGGAATAATATCTTCTATGAATGCAAGCCTGATAGCCAATAGTGGCTGTGGGGGTCATAACACTATTCCGATGTATGATGAGAATGGCACTCTGGAATATTATGAGGATGACCCAGATGCCTGCAATAACTTCAGACCAATTGCATTAAAAGGAAATGTCCCGGTGAAAGTTGATTGCACAGAAGCAATTTCAATAGGAGACATTCTGGTAAGTTCAGATACAGCTGGTTATGCAGAAAAGATGGTATTTACAGAGCTACAGGGATTCTCAGACATAGAGAAGTTCATTGGAAGCGCAGTTGCAAAGGCATTGGAAAGCTGTGGCAGTGGAACCTCAACAATAAGAGCATGGATAATTTAATTTTTTTATTTATTTTTTAAACAATAGTTTTATATTCTTTTACTTTAACTAAATAATACAATATAAAATCCCAAACATAATCCAGGATAAGATAAAATCTAAAATGAAAAAAAAGATCTCTGTTATTGGAGCAGGAAACTGGGGAACAACAATAGCCAGGCTTATTGCTGATAATTTAAATAACAAAAAAGAGCTTGCTGATTATGATAAATCTATTTTCTTATGGATTCATGATGAGATTGTTGATGGGAAAAATCTTTCTGATATAATAAATAAAGAGAAGGTTAATGTTAAGTATCTTCCAGATATTGAATTACAAGAAAACATAACAACAACTCCAGATCTAAAAGAGGCTGTTGAGGATTCATCAATACTTGTTATGGTTGTTCCGCATCAGTTCTACAGACACATAAGCAGCGATATTTCCAAGTTTTTATCAGATGACCAAAAACAGAATCTTATAATGGTTTCTTTATCAAAAGGGATAGAGTTTGATGAGCATAAAAAACAGATAAAAAGACTTACTCAGGTTTTTCAGGAAGAATCAGGATTAAAACAGGATAATATAGCAGCATTATCAGGACCTAACATAGCTAGTGATGTTGCAACAGGAGTTACTGTTCCAACAGTTATTGCTTCCTCTTCAAAACAAACACAGCAGACATTGTATAACATTTTTAATAATGAGCATTTCCTGGTTGAGCTTACAGAACATGTTGCAGCTGTTGAATTAGGTGGAGCATTGAAGAATGTTGTTGCAGTTGGTGCAGGGGTTGTTGAAGGTTTGGATGGAGAAAAGCAAGATGTTATTGAAAAAGGATTAGAAGAAATGAAAAAATTTGCTAGTTATAAAGAGTTAGGGCATGTAGCAGATCCAGCTGTGCTGGATGGCCCTGCAGGAATAGGTGATTTACAAGTGTCCTGCGACAAAGGAAGAAACAGAAAGATAGGAGTTGCAATAGGAAAAAAATGGTTAAACGAAGAAGATTTTTCTATTGAAGAGCTAGAGAAAGAGGTTTTAGGTGGTCAAAAATCCCAGGGAACAGGAACATCAAGAGAGGTTCATGAGGTTTTAGTCTCAAATAACCTAGTTGATGAATTCCCCATCTTTAATTCAGTTTATGAAATTCTATTTGAGAAAAAAGACCCAAGAGGATTACTAGGCTCTTAAATCATACTTTATGCATTTTCAAAAGCTTCTATCCCTTCTTTCAACAACTGCTCTGCTTTTTCCTTGTTATTAGAATCAGATATTATCCTGAAAACTCCAGCCTCTGTTTTTGATGCTCTGAACCATAGAAATGAACCATCCACAATAATCTTTAGGCTTCCTGTTTCACCGCCTTTTTCTGTTATCTTATATTTTTCTGAAAAGAATCTCTTCAATTTTTCTCTTGTCCTTAAAGCATCATCTGTTTTCATTTTTTCCTGTATGCTATAATATTTTGGAAGCTCATCCAAAACCTCTCCCAACTTCTTTCCTTTTTCTGAAAGTATCTTTAAAACCATCACAAACACAAGCAATCCATCCCTACATGTGCTTGGTGGAACCACAACACCAGAGCTCTCTCCACCTAAAATAGCACCTGTTTTCTCCATTTTATCAACAACATTTATCTCTCCAACTTCTACTTCTTCTACTCTCATTCCATGTTTCTTTGCAATCTCTTTTACTGATCCTGAAACAACATCATTCATAACAACAGTTTTGTTGTTTTCACCCATTTTATCTAATAAAATTCCAAACAAATGATTTCCAGAAACTATTTCCCCATCTTCCAGCATTATCTCAGCTCTGTCTGCATCACAATCAAACCCAATCCCAAAATCAGCACCCTCTTGTTTTATTTTGTCCACAAGATAACTAAGTGATTCATTGTTTGGGTCAATGTTCCTGTTGAACTCTGCTTTTTCCATGTTTACCCCAACAACCTCAACACCTAATCTCCTCAAAAGCTCCTCAATAACAACAACAGCTGCCCCTCCATTAGGGTCAACAACAATCTTAAAACCAGAATTTTTTATCTTCTCAACATCTCCAACAATCTTGAATATAAACTCAATATATTTTTCAACAATCTCATCATGCTTATCTTGTATCTTAGCTTCCTGCTCTTCTGCTACTACATTTCTTCTTAACTCAATAAGCTCCTCCATCATTTCTGGTCTTAAAACAGCGCCATCACTCCCCAAAAACTTAAATCCATTGTATTCAGGGGGATTGTGTGATGCAGTTATTATTATTCCACCATCTGCATTATATTCTCTAACTCCTAACTCAATCATTGGTGTTGTTGCAATATCTAAATCAACCACATCTGTTAAAACAGAAATCAGTGCCTGTTTTATTGCATCCCCGGACTCTCTTGTATCCATTCCAACCACTATTTTTGGCTCTTTTCCAATCTTGTTTTTCAGTAATGTGTAAAACGCAAAAGCATATCTTTTAGAGAACTCTTCATCTATGTCCTCACCATACACCCCCCTCACACCTGAAAATGACTCAGTTAATTTGCTCATAGGAATAAGTTTTGAAAAATAGTTTATATACTTTTCCTATCGAAACAAAAATTTAGCTTACTAAAGTTCGCAACTTTTTGTTTCTCTTTACATCGAAACAAAAATTATTTATATATTAAAATCAAAGGAAATAGTATTATGAGCGACGAAGTGGAGCTTGGCGGTAATATAGGGCTTACAGGTTTTTCAGATTTGGATGGATCTTCTATGATTGTTGTGAAAAAGATTGTTGGCAATTATGCAAAGAAGTTTTCTGAGAAATGCAAAAAATTTGAGAGATTGACTGTTACATTAAAGAAAGTACATGAAAGGGAGAAATCAGAAAAATACGAACTACATGGAAGAGTCATGGATGGCGGTAAAGACTACAATGCAGAGATAACTGATCGTAACCTGTTCTTTGCCTTGGATACAGTCTTGAAGAAACTGGATAAGGAAATCAAGTAAATTTTTTAAATTAGGAGATATTTTTTCTTTTATGGAAAAACTAATACCTCTAGGTTCACCATTTAAAATCATTGTAAAAACATGCTCTCCAAAAAATGAGATTATTGGATTTGATGAAGAGAAACAGGCTTACAGAGTAAATATAAAAGCAGTTCCTGAGAAAGGAAAAGCAAATATTGAGATTGTGAAGTTTTTTTCTAAGCTCTTGAAGAAAAGAGTTGAGATCATAAAGGGGCTGAAATCCAGGGAAAAAATATTAAGAATCATCTCTTAATTTTTATTTTTGCAAATACTTTTAGGTAATTTACAACAATCCATGCAAAAATTCTTTTCCCAACTTCTACAAGAAATAAGAATAATTTAGGCAAGTATATTGTTATCCAACTTGTTATATCTGGCATATGATTATATTCATATTATTGTTATTTAAAGCTTTTCTCAGAAACCCAATAATTTTATAAAGCTTTCATGATTCGATGCATTAAAATGCCAGAACCAGGACCATTTATCAATGATGTTGTATTTAATATAATTGCAACCATAGATTCTGAAAATATAAAACAAGCTAAGAAACTTAAACAGAGAGCATTAATTTTTCAAGAAAGAGAACCAGCAAAATCAATCTATGTTTTTATTGATGGTTTAGTGCATAAGCTAATTCCTGATTATAGTGAAAGTGGAAAAATAATAGGTCATGAATTTAGACCTGTTGATGGGCTTTATTCTGATGGTGTAATAAATAATGGAAAGATCTTTAGGGGAAAAGAAGCAGAAGGATATGGGATTTCTTTAGGCCGTTAAGAAAAGACTTTTTTAGATTTCTAGTTGTTATGTGTTTTTTTAAGAAAAAAAACGCCGAGGGGGAAGGTAGTAGTTGAAGGTAATAAGTTAGGGATTTTTAATCCATTTCTTTCCAATGTTGAATCAACACCCCAAGTAGAAGCCAAATTCCATAAACAAATCCATAGAATCCAACCAGCATTGATACAAAAATTGCCCCACTTAATAAAAAGTTAAGAAGACCATTGTCAAAACCCAAACGAACTATTGAGTGTAGAAAAAAGAAACTGATTGCTGATGAAAGAAAAAGAATACTTAAATGAAAGATATTTTTAACTGTTTTAGATTTCACTTTGTTCTTTTCAAAGATTGCACCTATAAATGTAAAACCGAAAAGAGTAAGTGAGATTTGACCATAAGTCATGAAAAACGAGAAAACTTTAGTCTGAAGATCCCATAACATCTCTATTACCATACCTCCAAGCCAAAATATTGCAATAGTTGGAACTATAATTTTTAGAGTTGAAAGAGTGCAATTTGCAATTTTTTCTTTAGTTTCCTTCTTCATGTTGTTAAGTAAAACTTTATTATATAAAAAATTAAGCTAAAAAATGTTTGATCTTCTTAAACCAATAGAAAAAATATAAAGAAAACATTCCTTATTTAATTATTTATCTTTCCCCCAAGTCCTTATTTGTCCACCTTATTTTATCTTTTTTTGTTTTTCCTATTTTTATATTTTTAATTTTTATTAAAA